>CAILTZ010000692.1 GCA_903837255.1 uncultured Pirellula sp.
AAGAGGAAATAGCTCTGGTCTTTGCGTTCGTCGCGACCCCGGCTGAGCAGGAATCGTCCGGAGGTCGATTGACTTATCCGGGCAAAATGACCGGTGGCGATGTAGTCGCAACCCAACTGGCGTGCCCGGTCCAACAAAACCCCGAACTTCAAGTGCTGATTGCACATCACGCAGGGGTTGGGAGTGCGGCCCGCCTTGTACTCTTCTGCAAAGTACTGAATGACCTTTTGTTGGAAGAGCGCCGACTCGTCCACCAGGTAATAGGGAATCCCCAGGCGGGAGCAGACGCTCCGTGCATCCATGACGGCTTGCGGCCCGCAACACTTGTCCTCGGCCCGGTTGACGCAGTCCTGAGGCCAAAGTTTCAAGGTCACACCGACGACTTCATACCCCTGTTCGAGCAGCAGAGCGGCCGCCGCCGAGGAATCGACGCCGCCGCTCATCCCGGCCATCACCCGTCCTTTGCGCTCACCTGTCATGTCCTCCAAGAATGGCAGCGATGCCACGGAGGTAAAGGCAACACCCACCTGCACGCTTCCCTCCGCTGCATCTCCCGGCACAGACTCGGTCCATGGAACTCGCCCATGCGTGGTACCCGGCCCTGTTTACCACCGGCCTGATTGCCGGATTTGTCGACGCCATTGCCGGCGGCGGTGGACTCCTGACCGTTCCGGTCCTTTTTGCCACCGGGCTTCCCGTGTCCGTGGCCCTGGGCACCAATAAATTTCAGTCTTCGTGCGGCACGGCCCTGGCCACCGCTCAGTACGCCCGGTCCGGACTCATTGACCTCAAATCCACTTGGAAAGGTATCATCACAACTGGAGTCGGGGCCGCCCTCGGAACCTATACGGTTGCCCACATCCACCCGGACATCATCCGTCCCCTCGTGCCCGTTCTACTTTTTGGCATTGCCTGTTATACATGGCTGCGTCCGAACCTCGGCAAGGTCTCGCGCCCGGCGCGAATGAACCCTACTGCCTTCGCCCTGGGTTTCGGATTGGCCCTGGGCTTTTATGATGGGTTTTTTGGACCGGGAACCGGTGCATTTTGGGCGCTTGCCTGCGTTGCCATCGCCGGACTGGACCTGCTCCGAGCAACGGCCTTTACCAAGGCCATGAACCTGACCAGCAATCTGGTCTCCCTCGCGGTTTTCGTCGGGTTGGGAAAGGTCGACTGGAGCATTGCCCTCACCATGGCCGGGGGGGACAGATTCTCGGCGGGACCTTGGGTGCCCGATCAGCCGTACGAGGTGGCTTTCGATTCATCCGTCCACTTTTCCTTTGCATGGTGGTCCTGTTGGCCGGTCGGACCGCCTGGCAGAGTTGGATGAGCCGATGACTTTCCGGCCTCATTTCAGACAATCTGCCAGCCCGGACTTGTGCCGTTGGTTGGTTTCACTTCACCCTTCTCGCATGACCTCCCGCATTTTATTTCGCGCCCTGCTGGCGATCTGGTCCCTCGGGGGATTGCAGACTCAGTTCCTTGAGGCCCAGCCCCCGCCCGCGTCAACGGATGCCAGCCGTTTTGAAATCCCGGCCACCGACGACGGACTACCCGGGCAGGGGCCAATCCGCCGCGCCGATTGGTTCCGTCGACTTTGGAAGGACCGTCGCTCGGAATGGGCGAGAAAAGTGGAATCCGACCAGCACTCGGTGGTTGTCCTGGGGGATTCCATTACCCAGGGGTGGGGGGACGATTTCAGCGCCTGGTTTCCGGGCCTGCACGTGGCCAATCGGGGCATCAGCGGCGACACCTCGCGCGGAGTCCTCGTCCGTCTGGAGGAAGACGTCCTTGTTCTGCATCCGAGGGCAATCATCCTGTTGATCGGAACCAACGATCTGGAGGAAAAGGCCGAGCCCGAGACGATTGCGGAAAATCTGAAGCTGATTCTGGAGGGCATTCACAAGGCCGACCCGGTGGTTCCGGTGATCCTCAACCAGGTTTTTCCGAGCTCCACATCCAAGGCCCGGCCAGTGGATAAAATCAAGAAATTGAACCGGCTCTATGCAGCGGTGGTTCGCGGCAATCCGCAGGTCACCCTGGTTGAGACCTGGCCGCTCTTTGCCGATGCCAACGGCGATGCCCTCCCTGCTGAATTCCCCGATCTCTTGCATCCAAACCTTGCCGGTTACCTTAAATGGGCTGCCGCACTGCGCCCGATACTGGCCACCTTGGGAATGCTGGAGAACGTTCCATACGAGTTCACACCGGAACCGGACTTCGTGAGTCTCTTTAATGGCAAGGACCTGACCGGCTGGGGATTCCGGGTAACGCCGGAATCGGACCAAAAAGCCGCGAAAAGCGTGAACAAAAACGACCCCAACACCCTTGCCTGGCCCATTGTGACGGAACCGATTCAGTTCAACGGAACCAACCGAAGTCCTGATGGGCGATATGTCGCGATCCAAGGGCGCCTGGTGGTCACCACCCCGCCCGAAGGTCGGCGCATCCAACAAATCTCGACCATCCAAGAGTTTCCCAAAAACTTCATTCTCCGACTGGAATTCCGGGCAACCCCCAACGCGGACAGCGGTATTTTCGTTCGCGGCCCCCAACTTCAATGTCGGGATTATCCCCTGGCAGGCCCCTACAAGCAGTTGAAGCACTATCGTGCAGGCGACTGGAATGAAATCGAAGTCACGGTCAAGGACGGCTCGGCCTTTTGCCTTTGCAATGGCGAAGTGATTGAAGCGGCCATGAAGGTTCCCGAAACAGGTCCGATTGGGCTGGAAGGGGATCGCGGCCAAATGGAATACCGGCGCATCCGGTTGAAGGTGTTGCCGTGAAGCAGTTCCAAACAACAGCGTTTTCCCCAACCGGACGATTCAAATTCAACTTATTGAATCAGCGCAATATCGGGAGGTGTATACCAACCACAAACCAACCGCAGGTGATGGACAATTACAACGAAAAAGCGGAGGGCTGTGGATACCATCGAGAGTAATCCGAACCGCCGCGGCTCGCCCAGTTGCACCATGCCCACTACAAAGTCACCGTCTACTTCGAAGAGCGAACGATCAATGGGTGGCCGGTGCCATACACTCTAGAGGACAACGAGTGCGTCGAGGTCATCTACATCGACCACAACCACTTCCACATGTGCGGCGACCCGGACACGGGACCTTCGAGTCCTTACTAAAGCAGCCTGATCGGTAGCGAAAAGACCTGAGAGCCTCCGGAGGTAACAACCCGGAGGCTTTTTTTTTAGTAGTCTCGCAGCGAGAAAATGCTAGCAAGGGGCTTTAGTTCGACGGTTCAGCATCGAGTGCTGCATCGAGATCTGCGTTATTCGCATCGACGGCGCGTTTGATGGCGTCGAATACCTCGCGTCGATGGACGGGTACTTCTTTGGGAGCTTCGACCCCTAGTCGAACTTTATCCCCGCGAATTTCGACAACAACGATGGTGATTTCGTTGTTGATAACAATGCTTTCATTCTTTTTTCTAGACAATACTAACATGACTTCCTATCCTCCTGTTGGGGGAGTGCCCCAATTCCTTTTTTGATGACTCGCTTGTGTTGCGGTTGGTATTTCTTCCGTCAGGTAACGCTAAAATCAGAGCAGTGAGTCTTTGCAGACCAACAAACGAAGACGAGATCAATCTGTTGAACTCTAAGTCGAACCCATCACTAGTCAAGAAAAACCTGAGTTGCCCAGCGATAATTTTTTGAAAAATTCTTATCGAGAGGCTACTGTTTTCCTTATCGTTACGACTTTCCGTTTCCTTAGAAGTTAAGCCAATGCCATCGGAAAAATCGGTTGCTTCGAAACAGGTCTGGGGGGGCAAGGAGGGCTCGGCGGATTTTTCCGGCGGAACTCGGACATCTTGGACCCAGCGATTTTCCGTAGATTTCGCGGGAGTTTTTTTGGTTTTTTTTCTGATGGCTTTGGAGCGACTTCCGGCGGTCAACGAGCCGCATTACTGGACCAAGGCGGCTCATTTTTGGAACGCGGAGTATGGACGCGGAGATCTTTTCTTGGAGTCTGCCGATGCTCATTGGCTTTTTTATGCCGCGTTTGGTTGGCTGACGCTCTTGAGCTCGATTGCAGGAGCGGTTTGGATCGGCCGTTTCGTGCTTTGGGTACTTTTGGCGCTGGGTTGGACATTGATGATGCGAGGTGCATTTCGGTCCGAGGTCCAGCCGAGTGCGAGGCCTTGGGTGGCCACACTCAGTGCAGGGCTTTGGTGTGCGGCGATGCGCTCCGGGCATTTGGCCGGCGAGTGGGTTGTGGGAGGGGCGGAGGCCAAGGTAGCTGCTTACGCATTTATTTTCATCGGTTTTGGCTTCTTTTTCGCGCAGCGTTGGACGCTGGCTTGGGTGTGCTTAGGGATTGCCGGTGCATTTCATGTGGTGGTGGGTTTGTGGGTCTTTTTGGGATCGGTTGTGGCTAGTTTTCTGCTGGACCGGTTGTCCTCGGAGGGCCGGTTGCTGAGTTTGCCGGGAGCTTGGACCGCTTGGTGGCTGAGGCACAGACGGGGGGTTCCGCTAGCGGTTTTTGGTTTGGGAGTTGGGATGTTGCCACCGTTGATGGCAGACTGGGGGACCGAGCCGGAGCTTTCTACGCAGGCTGCGATGATTCAGGTTTACAAGCGTCTTGGGCATCATTTAGCCCCGACGGCGATGGCTTGGTTTCGGTGGCAATCTTTTGGGGTGCTTTTGTTGATTGCCGGATTGGTCTGTATTTTGTGTTTGAAGTACGGTGCCAGTGCATCGAGGCCGGTTGCCGAGCCTCGGCGGGCCAAGCTTTTGGAGCTTAGGGGTTGGTCGGCTTGGCCCTATGGTTTGCGATGGTTTTTGGCTCAGGCTTTTTTTGCTTTGAGCGTTGCTTTTGTGGGGTGCTTGATTGATTGGGGGGTGGTCGCTGGGCTTTGGAGTCGGGAGATATCGGCCAGGTTGCTCAAGTACTACTGGTTTCGTTGGAACGATGTGGCATGGCCGTTGTGGTTGGCGGCCGGATCGGTTTGGTTGGCCAGTGGGGCGGCAAGGTGGTCGGGTTCTTCGAAGGAGCCTTTGGGTGGGATCGATTTTTTTGGCAAGCGGCTTTCGGTGCCCGGAGTGATGCTCATTGGGGTGGTTTTGGTCAGTATTTGGGGGCTTTTCGATCGTCTTAGCACACGGGGCAACGATTGGGTTGGGGAGGGAGAGCGGGCTCGTCTTTTGTCAAAATCTGACGATTTGGAGGAGCAGTTGATCCATTACCAGGATTGGCTGAGGGTTTGCAGTTTTGTGAGGGAAAAAACCGAACCTGGAAGCTTGTGGCTTACACCTAGGAACCAGCAGACGTTCAAATGGCACACAGGGCGTGGCGAGGTGGCCGCTTGGAAGGACATGCCGCAGGATGCTGCTCGGGTGGTCGAGTGGTTTGAGCGTCTTTCGGAGTGCTATCCGACCGACTCGGAGCGGTCGCTGGAGCCTTGGACGACGGAGAAAATCTTGGAACTGCACAAACGCTATGGATTTCGTTACGTATTGATCGATAGGCGAGTTGGGGGGCAATCGCCACCTCTGTTGCCTGTGTTGTACCCGAGTTCTACGCAGGAAAACTCCACGTTCGGTATTTTTGAGATCTCTGGTCGTTGAGGATTTGAGGCTGACGTTTGAACAAGAAAAAACCACAGCCGACCTCGGCCAAAAGCAACGCGCAGTCCAAAGGCAAATCGCCGGCTGGCTCGGCCAAGTCGGGGGCTTCGAAAGCTCCGGCGGTCCCCGGGGCGACTTTTAAGAGTATCGCCGAGAACCGCAAGGCCAAGCACAACTATGAGGTGCTCGATTCGATCGAGTGTGGGTTGGTGCTCCATGGCAGCGAGGTCAAGAGCCTGCGGAACGGTCGATGCAGCATCGAGGAGGCTTATGCGCGGTTCAAGGATGGGGAGTTGTGGTTGGTCGATTGCGAGATTGACGAATATCGGCAAGCGACGCTTTGGAATCATCCGACCAAGCGGATGCGGAAGCTGTTGTTGCATCGCAGGGAGTTGCATCGGTTCGCAGTGCGGGCCAAGGAGCGGGGGCTGACGCTCATCCCGTTGCGGGTTTACTTTACCGATCGGGCGGTGGCCAAGTGCGTGATTGCCTTGTGCAAAGGCCGCAAGGTGCATGACAAGCGAGAGGTGCTCAAGAAGGCCGACGCGCGTCGGGAGATCGACCGGGCGCTCAAGCAGCGGACGAAGCGTTTGTAGGGCGAATCGATCGATTCAAAGAATCAGACGATTCTCAGGGATAGTCTTGGAGAAAGCAGAGCCTACGATGAGTCAATCACAAGACTGTGCGTTACTTTCGATTTGCGATTTAAAAAAATTCTACGACCAGCCAGGTGGTGGCAAGCTGACGATTCTGGATGTTCCAGAGTTTCAGATCGCTCGAGGCGAGCAAGTGGTACTGCGGGGCGAGAGCGGCAGTGGCAAGACGACGCTGCTGCATGTGATTTCGGGGATTGTCCCGGCCGACAGCGGATCGATACGGCTCGAGGGGGTCGAGTTGATGCAATTTTCCGAGGCCAAGCGGGATCGGATTCGGGCGGCGAAGATGGGCTATGTGTTCCAAACGTTCAACCTTTTGCCTGCTTTTACCGCTTTGGAAAACGTTCGCTTGGGGATGAGTTTTGCTCGAGGCGAGCTGGATATTGAGCGAGCCAAGGATCTTCTCAATCGTGTCGGATTGCACGATCGCATGCATTATTTACCCGGTCAGTTGTCTGTCGGCCAGCAGCAGCGGGTGGCCGTGGCACGTGCGCTGGTCAATCGCCCGATCTTGCTTTTGGCTGACGAGCCGACTGCGAATGTTGACCCAGCCAACCAAGAACGCATGATTGAATTAATCGCAAAACAATGCCAAGAGGAAAGCGTGGCGTTGCTTTTGGTGACCCATTCCGATGCGGTGGCTTCGAGGTTTTCCCGAGTCGAGCAGCTTTCCGAGATCAATCGAGCGTTGCGCACAGCGAGTGTTTAACGCTGTGAAAACCAAGACCTTCTAGCCTTCAGAGAAAAAACCGATGAATCTATTGTCGATCGCCTTGCGAAACTTGCGATACCGCAAACTCGCTTCGTTTTTGACAGCCCTTTCGATGGCCTTGGGGGTGGCATTGGTGGTGTTGGTTTTGACGATTTCTGGGGTGATTGAAAAGTCGCTCGAGAAGACCAGCAACGTCGGCTACAACTTGATTGTCGGGGCCAAGGGCAGTCCGTTGCAGTTGGTGTTTAACACAGTGTTTTTCCTGAGTCAGCCGGTCGAAAATGTGCCTTATGCGTACTACATGGAGTATTTGCCGGCCGACGGCCGGCAGAAGGAGTACCAGCGGATAGGCGGGGAGCTCAAGGAGCCAGAGCGTTCCGGGTTGTATTCGTTCTTGATGCAGGGTGGATTTGCGATTCCGCTGTGCATGGGGGATTACGTCGATGAGTTTCGTTGCGTGGCCACCACGCCGGATTACTTTGGGCTGCTAAAGCATGGGGATTTAAACGATCAGGATTACCGGTTCTCCCAGGGCAGGAACTTCGTCGATTACTCGGAGGATTATGGTTTTTTTGAGGCGGTTGTTGGGTCTCAGGTCGCCGATCGGCTGGGGCTCAAGCCAGGCAGTCAGATCTTTGCATCGCATGGGGCCGAAAGTGGGCAGGCGCACGGCCAGGGGTTTGTCGTGGTAGGGATTTTGGAGCCTACTGGGAGTCCGAATGACCGGGGGGCCTTTGTGAACATCGAAGGTTTTTACTTGTTGGAAGGTCACGTTGCGCCTGAGCGGGACGAGGAGTCGGGGTTGGAAAAGCGAGGGACGGCTCAGGGTCCACAGAGGCAAGGAGTGTTGTCCAAGGTTCGATTGCCGGTAGAGAAGCGTGAGGTGACAGCGATTTTGCTAAAGCCCAACGGATTTGCGGCCATGTCGATGGAAAAGCAGATCAACAAGACGAAATTTGCGCAGGCCGTTTCGCCGATTGGGCAAATCGAGGGGTTGCTTGGAGTGTTTGTCCGGCCACTTCGTTGGGCGTTTCTAGGGCTGACGAGTTTGGTGGTGATAGTCAGTGCGATCAGCATTTTGGTTAGCATTTACAACAGCATGAACGATCGCAAGAAGGACATTGCCGTGATGCGTGCGCTTGGGGCTTCGCGAGATCACATCACGGCCATTATTTTGCTTGAATCGCTTTTGATCGCCTTGGCCGGCGGACTTGTCGGGTGGCTTGTTGGGCACGCTTTGGGGCCATTGAGCAATGCTTGGACGATGCCCACGACGGGGGTGAAGATTGATTGGTTTGCGGTCCAGTCGCGATGGGAGCTATGGATTGTGCCCGGGCTGGTGTTTCTTGGGACGATGGCCGGTGCGATCCCTGCGATGGCGGCTTATCGAACGCCGGTGGCAAGGAATCTTTAGGCGGAGAAGCACCGGTGAAAAGCCTCCATGACGTTGCAAAACGCTTGGCAGACGCGGTTTTTTCCAGCGTTTTGGCACAGGTGCAGCTTGGGGAAAACTGGACGAATTATTGAAGATAGCGGGGTTGCAAGGACGATTCTTGGCGGACAAACGCAAGCGGTTGCAAGGCTTGGGTACGGGGGGACAAGAGTCCCGAAGGATCCTTGGGATTTTTTCCGTTGACATCAGGAAACGAATCGATAAACTTGCCCGTCCACTTTGGCACTGCGTTTGGTAGCAAACTTGGGCTTCGCGCACGTAGCTCAGTTGGTTAGAGCGCGTCGCTGATAACGACGAGGTCCGTGGTTCGAATCCACGCGTGCGCATTAGTGGGGATACCGGTGGCAACTCCGGTTTTTGATGACCGGGTTTTTGGTGACCGGGTTTTTGACGTCCGGGGGTGTAGCTCAGTTGGGAGAGCATCTGCTTTGCAAGCAGAGGGTCATGGGTTCAAGTCCCTTCACCTCCATTTGGTTTGAGGCATTGGATTTTTGGTTTTGGTTTTTTGGGATTGGGAACGGTTCGAGATCGGTCGATTGTCCTTGAGTGTCCGTTAGCGGTGAGCAGCGGCGCGGGGCAGAAGACCAAGCGGTTAAACGCGGCGAATTGAAGACCTCCGAAAAACAAAATGGCCAAAATGAAAATTGCAGTTGACGCGAACGGGTTGGTCTCCTAGAATGCCTACCCCTTCGACAAACGAAGCGACGCTGACCGCAAGGTTGGGAGCTTGGTTTGACCAAGGAAACAATTGATCTTTGACAATTTGGTTGGATTGGTAGATGGCATCTAGACGCCAGGCTGTTTCGCAAGAAATGGCTTGGGCGACTACAATGTTTGAAGCCGGTTCTGTGATTCTCTGGTGAATTTCCTGAGTGGTTGATTCGAGCGTTGCTCGATGGTGCTGCGAGGGGGGTGTTGCTGGGGGGTTTTTTACCGAAATCAAACGAGCGTGAATTAGAGAGCGAATTGGAGGTTGATAGCAAGCCGGATGCGGTTTGGTCGAGTGGGTTCCTTTCGGGGGGCTTGTGAGGCTAGATTGGTTTGGTTTGAGATTGAGATTCCGATGGTCAAGTTACTAAGGGCGCACGGGGGATGCCTCGGGTATTGAGAGGCGATGAAGAGCGTGGAAGTCTGCGAAAAGCTTGGGGTAATCGACAAACAGGTTATGATCCCGAGATCCTCGAATTAGCGTATACTGAATTCATAGGTATACGTGGCCAACCCAGGGAATTGAAACATCTTAGTACCTGGTGGAAAAGAAAGAAAAATCGATTCCGTAAGTAGCGGCGAGCGAAAGCGGAATAGCCCAAACCAGAGGGGTTTCCCTTCTGGGGTTGTAGGGCCATTCATATGGGAGTTACAAAGCGACAACTAGTTGAACAGCATGGAAAGGCTGACCATAGACGGTGACAGTCCGGTAAGCGAAAGTTGAGCGCCTCCCGAGTGGTACCTGAGTAGGACCATGCACGTGAAACGTGGTCTGAATCTGCGGGGACCATCCCGCAAGGCTAAATACTCCTCAATGACCGATAGTAAACTAAGTACAGCGATGGAAAGGTGAGAAGAACCCCTATTAGGGGAGGTATGTGAACCTGAAACCGTGCGCTTACAAGCGGTCGGAGCACTATTAAAAGTGTGACGGCGTGCCTTTTGCAAAATGATCCGGCGAGTTAGCGTTTGCAGCGGGTTAAGGCCTTACGGGCTGTAGCCATAGGGAAACCGAGTCTGAATAGGGCGTTTTTGTTGCGGGCGCTAGGCGCGAAACTGCGTGATCTACCCATGGACAGGTTGAAGCGCGGGTTAAACTGCGTGGAGGACCGAACTCATTTGGGTTGAAAACCGATGGGATGATC
>CAILTZ010000693.1 GCA_903837255.1 uncultured Pirellula sp.
CCGAGCCTTGGCCCCCAACGGTCGCATGGTCGTCATGGCTGGCAGGGATGCAAGGCCCGAGTTTCCGGTGGGGCCATTCTACGTCAAAGGCTGCTCGCTGCATGGTTTCGCGATGTTCAAGGCTTCATCGCAAACCCAGCGTCGAGCGGCCGAGGATATCAATCACTGGATAAAGACCGGAAAGCTGCATGCTCAAATCGATCGAATTTTGCCCTTGGAACAAGCCGCCCAGGCGCATCGGCTGCAGGAATCGAATACGATAGGAAAGACAGGGGTTTTGAAGGGCAAGTTGGTGCTGCGAATCGAACACTGAATCGACCACTGAATCAACAAGCAATCCAACAGCAAGGCGAGCCAGAGGGAAGCGAGCTAGCGGAAGGTTTAAGGGCCAGCGGATGGTTTAAGGGATGGTCTTACTATGATCCTACATGGATGGCGGCAGATACTCGATCTTCTATTCCCTAGGGCCTGTTTGCTCTGCCGCAGATTGGTCGTCGACGAGCGCTCGCCGGCTCTTTGTTTTCACTGCGAGCAAGACCTCTCACCGATCGTCAAGAGCTGTCTTCGGTGCGGGGCGCCAGTCCGGACCAACGAGCTGTTGATTAGCAGCCCATCAAAACGTACCGACTGCGCTTTTTGCAAAGGCCAGAGGTGGGAGTTCGGGCGTGCTTGGTCGTATACCGTCTACCAAGCAACCGCAGCGCGAGCCGTCCGTTTGATGAAGGAGGCCCACTGCGAATCACTCACTCGGAGCGTCGGGGATCTACTTGCCAATTGGCTCAAAACCCAGGAAGCTTTTCGCTCGATCAGCTACGATTGCATTGTTCCGATCCCCCAGCACTGGCTGAGGCGATTGAGCCAGCGGTACAACCAAGCCGCGACGCTTGGGGAGCGATTGGCACTGGGTTTGGATCTGCCATGTTCTGACACGATCCTCAGGCGCGTTGGCTGGACCCAAAAGCAAGGGATGAAGACCATCAGCGAGCGTCGCGAGAACTTGCTCGGGGCATTCGAGGCCCCAAAACCCGAGTCGGTGCGATATCGCAGTTTCCTTTTGGTCGATGACGTCATGACCTCGGGTACGACCTTGCAAGAAGCTGCCATCGCATTGAGGAAAGCGGGGGCAAGGCACGTCGATGCCGTCGTCTTTGCCCGAGGAGTCAACGCCTCGAAACCTGCGGGGACTCAGGAAAGGGCTCGCAAGTCCGAGGATCCCTTGACTTTCGACCAAAATGCTAGCGAGCCACAACCCCCGTCGAACGGGGAGCTTGGCCGCAGGATCCATTGAGTTTTATCGGTTTTGGATGGTTTCGGGTGAACCGCAGCCCGGTTCTACCCGTACTGGCATTAACCTGGATTTCGTTATAATTTCGCCTCCGAGCGGGGTACGCTCCGGCGACTTGCCTCTGAGCAACTTACCAACGAGCAACTTACCAAGAAGAGTAATGGACGATGGGTGATAAAGCTGCGAATTCTCAAGCGATGATTGAGGCAGTTGGCTTGTCGAAATTCTACGGGCCGTTTGCCGCCGCCCGGGAGATTTCGTTCAAGGTCAATCGGGGTGAACTGGTGGCCTTCCTAGGCCCCAACGGTGCAGGCAAAAGCACCACGATGAAGATGCTCACAGGGTATCTTTCCCCAAGCGAGGGATCGGCCAAAATCGCTGGCCACGATATGTTCTCGGACCGGATCGCCGGCTCGAAACACCTGGGTTACCTTCCCGAAAACGGTCCGCTCTACCCAGACATGACACCCCATGCATTGCTGAACTTCTTTGGCGATGCGCGCGGCATGGAAAAAAGTTACAAAGCCTCCAGAATCGAAGCGGTTGTCGAGATGTGCGACCTGAAGTCGGTCTTGCACAAAGCCATCAGCAAGTTGTCCAAGGGTTTTCGGCAACGCGTCGGGATGGCCCAAGCATTGCTTCACGAGCCCGACGTGTTGATCCTGGACGAACCCACTGCGGGTCTGGACCCAAATCAGATTCGTGAAGTCCGAAACACCATGCGGAAACTCGGCGAGACCAAAACCATTTTGCTCTCGACCCACATTCTTCAGGAAGTCGAAGCGATGGCCAGTCGCGTGATCATGATCAACGAAGGCCGTAAGGTTTTCGAAGGGTCGGTCGAGGAACTCAAGAAAGTCCGCGGGGATTTGACCGAAGCGTTCCACAAACTCACCGGAGCGGCAGCCTAACAAGCTCAGCCCCGGATCGGTCTTCCGTCAGCGGTTTATCCAAGCCTCGACTCGAGGTTTGGGCATTGTATCTGTCAAAACAATAGTTCATTTCAGGTTTGAAGAAGGATATTCGAAAGTGATTGCAAGTGCTCTGCTTCGATTACTCTTGCTCGACATCGTCTCGTTGGGTGTCCTGCTCGGGATCATCTTGCTGATGGCTCGGCAACGTCCGGTCGCTTACGCTGTCCTCAAGCGTAACTTTTATGGGTATTTCGCAAGCCCAACCGGATACGTCTTCCTCTGCCTCTTCGTGCTCCTGACGAGCATGGCTGCCTTCTGGCCCTACGAGTTCTTCAACTCGAATCTGGGCACTCTGAGCCAGCTCAACAAGTGGTTCACGTACATCATGCTCTTTTTCATCCCAGCGATCACGATGAGCATCTGGGCCGACGAACGACGACAAGGGACCGATGAGCTGCTGCTGACTCTGCCTGCAACGGACTTTGATATCGTCATCGGCAAGTACACGGCAGCTGCGGCAATCTACACCGTCTCGCTGCTGTTTTCGCAGCTGTCGACCTTCATCGTTCTTGCCGCTCTGACGCTCGGCGAAGTCGACACCGGTCTGTTTTTCTCGAACTATTTCGGCTACTGGCTCATCGGTCTTGCAATGATCGCCATCGGCATGGTGGCATCCTTCCTCACCAACAACCTGACCGTCGGCTTTATCCTCGGAGCCCTCTTCAATGCCCCCTTGGCATTCGCAGCCAGTGCCGACGCGATTCTCGGCCGAGGCTACTCGCGCGAGATCAAGGCCTTTAGCCTCTCGGAACGATTCGACGACTTTGGTCGGGGCGTGATCAGCCTCTCGGGTGTCGGCTATTTCCTCTTACTGACCATTTTCGGACTCTATCTTTGCATGATCTTGATCGGCAAACGGCATTGGAGCAGTGGCAAGAACGGCAACGAGCAATTGGCTCACTACCTGCTCCGAGCTATGTGCCTTGCTGCCATCGTGGTCGCAGGAAGCATGCTCTTTAGGAACAAGGACAAGCGATACGATGCGACCGAACTCAAGGTCAGTTCGCTATCCGACGTAACCAGCGACATGATTCGCTCAATGGGCAAGGACCGAGACGTGGTCGTCGACGCTTACATCTCCGCCGATGTACCGGAAATGTATGTCAAGACCAAGTATGAATTGATCAGTTTGCTCAAGGAATTCGAGTCGACGGCCAAAGGTGCAGGGGTCCCGATGCAGGTCCGCATCTATGACTCGATCTCTCCATCGAGCGAAGAGGAAAAACAAGCCGAAGAGCAATATGGGATCACCCCTCAAATCGTTCGTGTTCGCGAACGGGGTGCCATTGCCGACCAGCCGATCATGCTCGGTGCAGCATTCCGTAGCGGGCTGCAGAAAATCGTCATCCCGTTCTTTGAGCCTGGAATCCCTGTGGAGTACGAACTGGCTCGGTCGTTGACGACGGTTGCTAAGCCTTCCCGGAAAAAACTCGGCATCTTAAAAACCGAAGCCAAGATGATGGGGGGGGTCGACATGCGTTCCTTCCAACAGATGCCCCAAGAGCCGATCGTAGAAGAGCTGAGCAAAGAGTTCGAACTCATCGACGTCAATCCAGCCTCCCCGATCGATGTCGATCGCCTCGATGCCCTCCTTGCCGTCCAGCCATCGTCGCTGGCCCCCGAGGAAATGAACAATTTCATCGCTGCCGTCAAGTCAGGTGTTCCGACCGCAATTTTCGAGGACCCCCAATCGGCGATCAATCCAACCATCCCCGGCACCGGAGATCCTAGACCCCCAATGGGCGGTGGCATGTTCGGCGGCGGAGGTGGCCCGCAGCCCAAGGGTGCCATTCAGCCCTTGTGGGATCTCTTGGAAATTGATGTCGCTGGTCAACCGAGCCCTATGGGTTTCGTCGCCCCAGACTTGGCCTGGCAGCAATACAATCCTTACCCGATCCTCGATGCGATGCAGCAGTCGAACGATCTTTGGATCTTCGTTCGCCAGGAAGCCCCCGGAGGTGAAAACGCCTTCAATCAAGAAAGCCAGATCACCAAAGGGCTCAAAGAGTTGATGTTCCTTTTCGCCGGAACACTCAAACCCAAAAGCGGTGCCAAGAATCAATTCACTCCGTTGGTATCCACCGGCGAATTTGCCGGCACGATGCCCGTCTCTGAGCTTCGTGGGATGCAGCGAACCACTCTGGACCGAAGCACTGAAATCCGCAACCGCCGCGGAAAGACCATCGGAGCTCAAACCATCGCCGCTCTGATCGAATCCAAGCAACCGGCCCCAAGCGAAGGTTCCGATGCAACCGCCTCTGCAAAACCGCTCAAGGTTGTCTACGTCTCCGACTTGGATTGCATGTCGGGTGTCTTTGTGGACATTCGAAAAAATCCGTCGCAACTCGAATCCGTCGAATTTCAATTCCAGAACATTACCTTTGTGCTCAATGTCATCGATGTATTGTGCGGCGAAACTAAGTATCCTGCGATCCGTCGGCACGTTCCAACGTATAGCACCCTCAAGCTTGTCGAAGCCCGAGCCGACGAGCAGAAACGTGATGAAGCCGCACTGCAACGAAAGGCCAACGAAAGCTACAACACCAAGAAAGCCGAGCTCGAAGAAGCCAGCACCAAGGCCAAGCGACAGTTCAAAGAAGCTGTGGATAAACTACAAACCGAAGGTGCTATCGATGTTTCCAAGCAGCAGGAACTTATCCAGCGACTTACCGAGTACCAAATGAAGGAAGCCCAGTTGGCAAGAAAACTCGAAGTCGAGGATGAGAAGTTGCGACGGGAAAGAGATCGAAACATCCGGGAAGCCCGCAGAAACACGGACGATGCGATCCGAACGACCCAAAACAATTATAAATCCCTTGCCGTTTTCCTTCCCGCCATTCCACCACTGATTGTCGGTATCGTCGTGTGGGCCTCCCGCCGCCTACGCGAACGCGAAGGTATTTCAAAAACCCGTTTGCGTTAAATTCACAAACGATTCCTAAAACAAATCATCGAATCCCTCTACGGAGAGTTGACCCGTGTCTGAATCAGCGAAAACCGGAATTCTTGCCGCCCTGGCCGCAGTCACTGCTCTGGCTGCATGGTCCACTACGACTCGTAACTTCACCACGGCCGAGTCCAACGCTGAAGCGCGAGTCAATCAGGTCCTGTTCGAAAAGTTCACCGATCCGCTCGACGCAGCATCCTTGAGAATTCTCAAATACGATACCGACATCGAGCAATACCAAGAGTTTGAAGTCGCCAAGGATAACCGAAGCGGTGTGTGGACTCTCCCGTCGAACGAAAACTATCCAGCGGATGCCAACAAACAGATGAGCGAGGCGGCCAATCTGTTCGTTGGATTGAAAGTCCTCAATCTCGCTAGCGAAAAACGCGAGGATCAAAAGCTATATGGCGTCCTTGAACCAGACAAGAAAAAAGAGGCCGAAGGGGGCGATGGCGTCGGTATGCTCGTCCAATTCCGCGATTCCAAAGGCGAATCGCTGGTGGATCTGATCGTCGGCAAAGAAGACTCCCAAGACCCAAAAAGGCGATTTGTTCGGGTCCCGACCGAAGATGCGATCTACATCGCCGAAGTCAATACCGCGCCCCTTAGCACCGACTTCAAACAATGGATCGAATCCGATCTGCTCAAACTCAGTGCCAACGACATCGAAACGCTCGGGATCCGAAATTACTCCCTGTCGCCAACCGACAAAAACACCCTGGAACTAGTCCCCACCTACGACGCCGATATCACCTACAACGTCCGTGAAGCCAAATGGAACGCCAAGACCATGACCGTCTACGAAAATAGACGCCCGGCTCCTCGCGCCCTGGATGCCAGTGAGGAGCTCAATGTTTCCAAACTCAACGAAATGAAGAGCACCCTCGACAACCTTCGGATCGTCAACGTGGCAAGAAAACCCGCCGGGGTTGCGGCGGACCTCAAAGGTGAACAACTCGGCGATGAAACGAAAGTTGCTCTGCAACGCCGAGGATTCTTCGCCCAAAAAAACACTGGCGGAAACGGCTATGAAATCTTTTCAATGGACGGAGATCTCCAAGTCACCCTCAAGGACGGTGTGCAGTACCTGCTCCGCTTCGGAAAAGGTGCAGGAGCTAGCTTCGAACCAACCGACAACGAAGATGCCGGCGAAAACGGCCAAAAGAAGGTTTCGATCAATAGATTCCTGATGGTCACGACACGTATCGATGAGTCCAAGTTCCCCCAACCAGAACTTGAACGAGTCCCCCAAAGCGTCGAAGAACTCAAAGCACTCGAAGCTGCCAAGAAGGCGGCACTTGCCCCTAAACCGGCTCCCCAAGAACCAGCACCACCAGCTCCACCCGCAGAACCAACTGCACCCAAGCCAGATGATCCCAAGCCAGATGATCCCAAGCCAGATGAGCCCAAGCCAGACGCAACCAAGCCCGAAGAGCCAAAGCCTGATGAGCCAAAGCCTGATGAGCCAAAGCCTGATGAGCC
>CAILTZ010000694.1 GCA_903837255.1 uncultured Pirellula sp.
CGAGCATCCAAACACCCGGCTCGGTGCGCCAGTTTCGAAAACAAAGGGAATAGATCCCTAGCGAAAACAGCATTAGTCCGGTGACCAAACCGAATCCCTTGGCGAACAGGATAGCCACGACCATCAAACCAATTCCGAGCCAAATGCAGGTTCGCCACGGTCGGATGTACCTGTCGATTTGTGATTCCCGCAGAAGTAGCATGGTTTCGCTAGGACGAATCATGGCCATCAAACGCGAAGTCCGAGGCATCTAAAAGCCCCTTACCGGGATGGCTTGGGCAAAGCCTCGCACCCAAACTCCTTCTCCGGGAACCAAGCGGACTAAACGAAAGTCTGGCAAACCCACCAGCATCTCGATCGTAGGACCAAACCGCTTGTGCATCTGATCGAAGACAACCTTTGCGATGCTCTCCTCGCGTGGCACGATTGCAACGTCACACGCGTAACTGACCCGCTTGCGAGCAAATACATTCACCGATTCCTTTTCGTCGGCAATGAACATCGCGTGGCATTGTCCGGTCGTAAGCAGATTCGAGGTGTGTTTGGCAAGCCCGCTGATCAACACATAGAAGGCTCCCCCCTCTTGGACAAACGGTGCGTAACTGGCATTCGGTTCCCCTAGCTCAGATACAGTCGATAAGATCACTGTCTTGCAGTGGCCGACAAACTCATGCACCTCGGTGGCAATCTCATTGGGGTTAGTCATACGTGTTCTATTTCCTGATTCTCTTTCCTGATTCTCTTTCCTGATTTTCTTCGGCGATGTTTGTGGCTGCTACTTTAAATCGGCAATCCAAGCCTCAGCATCAGCGTCGCTAGGCATGCGCCAATCGCCCCTTGGCGATAGCGACACGCTCCCGACCTTGGGACCATCCGGTACGCACGATCGCTTGTACTGCGAAGCAAAAAAACGCTTGTAAAAAACTTGGAGGGTTTCTCGGATCTGATCGATCGTGTACGGACGATCAAATCTTGCTTGCTCGGCAAGCATCTGGATTTTAGAAGGTGTGGCTCCCCCTCGCACCATGTGATACAGGAAGAAATCATGCAATTCATACGGACCAATCGTATCCTCGGTCGTTTGCAGGACGCTCTGATCGGAACTCAATGGCAATAGTTCTGGAGTGATCGGTGTCTGGACAATGTCGATCAGGATTTCACGAACATCTTTGGTCGCCACATGCTCGGCGATGTACCGCACCAAAAACTTTACCAAGGTTTTGGGTACCGAAGTGTTGACGTTGTACATCGACATGTGGTCTGCGTTGTAAGTGCACCAGCCAAGGGCTTGTTCGGACATATCTCCGGTCCCGAGTACAAACCCGCGATTCATCAGCAGCATGGTGCGCATCCGTGCTTGCACATTCTCGAATACCAAATCATGCCGATTCTCCGCAGGCAATTTCTCGAGCTTGGTCTGCAATGTCGTTGAATTCAATCCTTCTAGGGAAACGCCGAAGGGTCGATGAGCGAGACTTCGGAACGTCTCGAAGCAGTTGTCTCGTATGTCGATCTCCTGGGAGGTGACTCCGAGGTGCTTCATCAGTTCGATCGCATTGGACTTGGACTGTTTGGTTGTTCCAAACCCTGGCATTGTCATTCCGATGATTCGCATCGGGGGCCACCCGGCACGCTTGCACATCTGCACAGCCACCATCAAGGCCAGAGTGCTATCGAGTCCCCCGGAAACGCCGATGCTCAGTGGCGTATTTTCGGGCATCCGCCCGATTCGCTTGGCAAGCGCCGCGCACTGGATCTCAAAAATCTCTGCACATCGTTCGTGCAACTGTTCTTGGGTCCCAGGTACAAACGGATGAGGATCGATGAATCGACATAGCGAACCGGGATTGACGGCAAGCTCGAAGGGTACCACGCGGTAATCGAGCGAACTGCGATCAGCCCTCTGATGCATGGTCTGGAAAGCGCGTCGATCCCGGTCGAGCCTGTCTAAATCGATGTCGGAGGTCGTGAAACTCACGACCGACGATTCGGCGGTCTTCTTGTCGATCTCCAGGCCGGTCCCAATCCGCTTGGACTCACCCAGCAGCGATCCGTTCTCGGCGATCAAGCAATGCCCACCAAAGACCAGATCGGTGGTGCTCTCACTCGGACCGGCACTGCTGTAGGCATACGCCGCGATGCATTTTCCCGACTGCATCGTCACAAGCTGCTTGCGGTAATTTGCTTTGGCGATCGTCTCGTTGCTGGCCGAGAGGTTCAGCAAGACATTTGCACCCGCAAGGGCTTGTTCGCTGCTAGGTGGAATCGGGACCCAAAGATCCTCGCAAATCTCAACCCCCACGGTCGCTTTGCCGCAACGAAATAGTAGATCGGTTCCAAAAGGGACTTCGCCAATACCCTCAATCTGCACGGAATCAAAGTCCGCTTCGGCCCCCGAATGGAACCAACGGGCTTCGTAAAATTCGCTGTAGTTGGGCAGATGCGTCTTGGGCACTAAGCCCAATACACCTCCGCTCCCGAGCACCGCAGCGACGTTGTAGAGCCGGCCTGCAACCCCCAGGGGCAGTCCGACGACCACAAGTTGCTGACCGACCAATGGTGCCAGCCGCCGCAAAGCCTCCAGGCATGCATCGAGCAATCGATCCTGAAGAAATAGCTCCCCGCAGGTGTAGCCGCTCAGGCACAGCTCAGGTAGCACGACGATGTCCGACGATTGGAACGAAACCAATGCACTCTCGATTGCCAAAGCGTTCTGCTGTGGGTTGGCGACACTGGTCGCTGTCGATAAGGCGCTGATTCGAAGAAAACCTGCTGGATGCATTCGTTTAACTCCAACTAGCGAGTCGGACTGCGATGGAAATGCACATGCTTCCACTTGCCATTCTGCTTGTGCCAAACCCGCGTCTCTTCCATCGCCACGGTGGTCGGTTTGCCATCGGCGATCTTTTGCGTCAAGCGAACATAAGCGATCACGGCGACATCGCCCATGATCCTGATATGCGGGGCGACGATCGTCGATTGGACTGGATTCGATCCGCTGGGCAGGTTGAAGTAGTACTGGTGGAAATCAAGTCCGTCGACCAAATTCCCCATCGCTTCGGGTTCAAAACAAGTCAGACTCGGGCAACATAGATCCTCGTAAGTGTCCCAATCCCCTCGAGTGATGGAGACCAGAAGTCTTTGAGTCAAGTCCAGGATTGTGTCCCGATCGGCAGGTGTGGCCATCGCGGAGTGTTTCCAATCAACCGAGTAGTTATGCTAGCGGATATCCTTGGGCGACCGTTCAACCCAGAAATCCCGCTCGGATTCCATAGAATATAATACCCCAAGCGAGCCTCTTGCCGTAAGCTCTCTGGGAGTATCCCCAAGCGAATTCCCGACAAGCCCAAGCATCCAGTGCAACGTAAACGGTCCAGCGAACGTTAAAACAGTCATAACCGGAAGGAGTTCCACCCAGTTGTCCCATGCAGCAAGCTCGAACCGACTGGTTTTTGATGCGGGTACTTTGTTGCTGGATTTTAGGTTGCCAGCCAGCACGTTGCCAGCCAGCACGTTGCCAGAGAATAGGGCAAGCGGTCCGGCGACCAAGAAACAGCTTGACGCATGGTTTGGTCTGAATCTATGGACCTGGGATCATCGGGTTTCAATGTGGCGAACCGATGCTTGTTACTATGGACACATTCGGCAAGTCCTGAGCACTTGCGACACCCGGATCATCGACGAGGTGCCCAGGATGGATACCGGGGTGGATACTCAGTCGACGAGCGTGCTGGTCACCTTCGCTGCCGAGCGAAACCTCCCGCCACTGCGAGCCGAGCAGATTCAGGCCGTGGAGGCTTGGTCGACCACGCGTCGAGGGATTGTCGTGATGCCTACTGGGACCGGCAAGACGGAGGTTGCATTATCGATCATCGCTCAATGCCAGACCCCGACGTTGATCGTCGCTCCGGTAAGGGACCTGATGTACCAATGGCATCGCAGGATCTTGCGCGGACTCGGGATCGATGCAGGGGTCTTGGGGGATTCTCGGCATGATATCCGACCTGTGACCGTGACAACGTATGCCAGCGCCTGCATTCATGCCACGCAGCTCGGGGCCCGATTCGGGCTCTTGGTCTTCGATGAATGCCATCACTTGACCGGTCCGATCCGAGCCGATGCAGCACGCTGCTCGATTGCGCAGAATCGGCTGGGATTGACCGCTACGCTAGGCTCCAACACCCAGTCTCTCGAATCGCTCATCGGTCCGGTGGTCTATGAGCTTGGATTGCAGCAGGTCAAAGGCAGCACACTTGCAGACTACGACGTGATTCGTATTCCCGTTTCGCTCGGCACCCTGGAGCGGTTCCGCTACAAAGAGCTCGCCCGCCAAATTGCGCAGTATGTCAACGAGCGACGCCAGCAGCAATCGGATTTCGAGTGGAAGGATTTGTGCAGCGAAGCTGCCCAGGGGAGCGAAGCTTCGCGAATCATGCGCCTGTATCGCGAAAAGGAATCGATCGAAGACCGAGCCGACGAGAAAATTAGCGTGCTTGAAGATCTGTTTCGACTCCATCTCGGAGAGCCGATGATCATCTTTACCGGTACCAACGCGATGGCTCGACAGGTCTCGACGCGTTTCCTCATCCCGTGTCTACTGAGCCACTGCGGAAAATCAGAACGGCTCGATTATCTCGAAGGACTACGCGACGGAGTCTATCCGGCGCTGGTGGCCAACCAAGTCCTCGACGAAGGGGTCGATCTGCCCGAGGTCAAAGTCGCCGTCGTGCTCGGTGGCAAAAGCTCGACGCGACAATCCAAGCAACGGCTCGGACGTATCTTGAGAAAACGCGGGGATGCACGAGCGGTCCTTTACGAAGTGGTCGCCGCCGAAACCAAAGAAGTCCAACGCTCTCGTAACAGGAGACGCAACGATGCTTACCAAGGAACTCGCCATCGCAAGGTACGTCGACGGCCAGATCCTTCCTGACCGTTTGAGTCGTACCAAGCATGCCAAGTACCTCGAACTAGCCGAGCAAATGTGCCAAGTCTATCGAGCAGGTGTTGGCTCGATGCGAAAAAGTTTGCACCATGAAATCCAAAAGATCCTCGAAGTCGATCCCGAGTGCCCTATTCGACGCGTCGGAGCCTTTTGCAAACTCCTCGACGATTGGTCGGAATTCGACGCGGGCAAACCCAAAAAGACCGCTCAGCTACGACAGCGAGTCTTTCGCCAAGCGGCCAATCTCCATCCGCTAGTGGCCAACGTTGAGTCCATCCTCGATCGCTCGGAGATCCAGGCCAAGCAGCAGATCGCTCAATCGGAGAATATGACTTGGCACGAGCTTGAACGCCAACTCTTTTCCGACATCATCGAGCATCATAGGCTCATCAAGTTCGACTCCCCGAGTGATACCAAGGACCTATTGGCTCGCTACAACGTTGCGCAGACGCAAGCTGCTCTGCTAGATGCAAAGCAAATGGTCGTTGAATCGACCGCCGATTGGAAGAGGATCTTGAGGTTTGCCAAGCTTGCGAATTTGATGCACCGCATCGAGCCGATCCACGACGGATTTCGATTCACTCTCGATGGGCCTGCGTCGGTTCTGCGAGGGACCCATCGCTATGGCGTGCAGATGGCCAAGTTCCTGCCGGGACTCTTGTCCTGCTCGGGTTGGTCGATGGAAGCGACCATCCTGCCCAAGGGGTTTGCCAAGCACGCCGATACGCCCTGGGGAAGCAAGCAGCGCTGGGTTTTGAAGCTCGATGCAAACTCTGGACTTCAGTCCGATACCCAAGCCGGCGGACAAACCGACTCGGGGGTCGAGCAGCAGCTCATCGAGAGTTGGAAGCTCATGCAACTGCTCTTGGAAGGGGCCCGAGATCTGGAGGGCTGGATGCTGATTCGCGAAGGGGATTTGCTGGTCCGAGGCCAGCGGGTTTTTTTCCCCGACTTTACCGTCGTGAGCCCCTCAGGATTTCGGGTTTTGCTGGAAATTGTCGGGTTTTGGACCCCCGAATACCGGCGGCACAAGGCCGAGGTGCTTGCGGCTTTTCCAGATACCCCAATGCTCCTGGCTATCCCCCAGTCGTTAAAGGCGCAATGGAAGAACCACTCTTTTTCAGTCAACCATCGAGTGATCTACTACGGCCAAGAGGTTTTGCCCGGCGAAATCATCAGAGCAATCGAAGAAAACAGTTGAACTAATGCCCGCTTCCGACCGCCTTGTGTCTTGGCTTATGGCACTTTATGTAACATACTATTGTTCGCCGAGGCTGTGGAATGCTTCCCTAAAGTTCACCCTCGGCAAGCCCCCCTCCCCAATGCATACCAACCAGCCGACCCTAGCGGACTTGTTCCATGCTCTTTAGAAAAGCCAAATTAACCGTACCAGCGATCTTGTTCCTAGTCCTGTTGCGACTAGTGATCGGTTGGCATTTTTTCCAGGAGGGTGCGGTCAAGGTTAAGGAAGGCTTTTCATCGACGCCGTTTTTGTCGGCGGCCAAGGGGCCTTTCGCCAATAACTTCCTATCCATGATCCCAGACCATGATGGAATGATCCGGATCGACGCCAAGAAAATGTCGGATGCGTGCGATGCGTACGGGGAACAGATCAAGCGAGAGTTTGGACTCAACGAAGATCAGTGCAAAGAGGTCGACACGATCCTGGTCGACTTGAAGGCGAGGCGGAAAGAGACCTACGATGAGTGGAAGCCACAAATCGAGGAGTACAAAAACGGTTTTGAGCGAATAACCAAGCTTCAAAGCGATCCATCCAGATCCAAGGTCGCATCGCTTCGACGTCAGCAGGACGATATCGAGGGCAAATGGCGGGCGCTCGGAAGACCGATCCTGTCGGAGATCGATGGTACGATTCCCGAGATGGTCAACCTGCTCAACGCCATTCCCAGCGATGACCAAGCCAACCCGAAACCGGAAAAGCCACCTGCCAAAGACGCCAAGGGTGTTCCAATCCGCAAGCGGGTCGAGTTCAAGTTCGACGGCGAAGGGCCGATCTCGGTAAAATTAGTCGACAAGATCATCCCCATCTTTGATATGTCCGTCGGGATTTTGCTCCTTTTGGGATTGCTAACCCCGCTGGCTGGTCTTGCCGCTGGTTTATTCCTGCTGTCGGTGGTTGTTAGCCAGTTCCCCGGTTTTCCGGGTACGTCTCCGACGTATTACCAAGCCATTGAAATGCTCGGCTGTTTTGTTGTGGCATTTGCCGATGCCGGACGTTACGCCGGTTTGGACTTTTTCCCGTGGAGTTTTTGGAACCGTAAATCCAAGGTGCCTGCTTAACGTTGCGGCTGATTGGCGCAATGATTGGGGCGGGACCTAAGCAATTGAAAAACTAGTTTATTTTATAGTTTCGAGGTCATCGAATGCGTACTTTGAGTGCAGAAGACAAAGCGGTTGGTCAGGACAATTATCACGAAGCCGTAGGGTTCACCCGGCGGGAGTTTTTGCAAGGGGTCATCGCGGCCGGTGCCGTCAGCGGCGCGGGCCTGGGTGCGATGTACTTTGGCTATGAAAAATTCGCCAACCCAGTTCGCGTCGGCGTGATTGGAACCGGGGACGAAGGCAATGTGCTCATCGGCGGTTGCACCCCGGAGTACGTCCAAGTCACTGCGATTGCCGATATTCGTCCTTATAGCATCTACAGGGCTTTCAATGGCGACTGGACCACTCCAACCCGCCCGGGGTTGATCAAGCAGTACAAATACACCAACGAAGAAGAGGCTCGCAAGAGCGTCAAGGTCTACGATGCTTCCAACGGTGGCATCGATGCGCTTCTCAAAGATGACAGCATCGAAGCGATCATCATTGCCCTGCCCTTGCACTTGCACGCACCCATTGCGATCAAGGCGATGATGGCAGGCAAGCACGTGCTGACCGAGAAGCTCATGGCTCATAACGTCGCCCAGTGCAAGGTGATGGCCAGGCTTGCCAAGGATCTCAAGGGCAAGTCCGGCGAGTCGCTTTACCTAGCAACCGGCCACCAGCGTCACTACAGCGTTCTTTACGACAACGCTGTCCACTTGATCCGCTGGGGAATGCTCGGCCAATTGCACCATATCCGCGCTCAGTGGCACCGAGGTAACTTGCCCGGCAATGATTCTTGGCAACCGCCATTGGTCGGAGGGGATCCAGACTCCAAGACCGATAAGATCAAAGCGGACTTGGACAAGTACGTTAAGGATTTAGAAAAGGCCAAGAGCCCTGCGGAGATCGATCAGCTCGAACGCAAAGTCGCCCAACAGAAAGCTTGGCTCTCCGATGCGGTCGATGCGGCTCGTTTTGGATATCTCGAAAAGACCATCGGAAACCGAACCATTTCCGCGATGGAAGAACTCGTCCGCTGGCGACTCTTCGACCGCACCGGTGCAGGTTTGATGGGCGAGCTGGGTAGTCACCAACTCGATGCGGCCACGATCTTCTGCAGTGCATTGCGAACCGACGGAAAGAAAGCCCATCCGCTGACGGTCCATGCTGTCGGTGGACGCCATCTTTTCCCAGCAGACCGGGACTCCGACGACCACGTGTACTGCACCTATGAATTTCCCGGTCCAGAGTACAACGAAAAGTTCGACTTGGGCTATCGCCAACCGGGAGGACTCAAGGGTGTGCCCAGTTACGATCAGGACCCAAACAAGAAGATCGTGGTTACCTACTCATCGATCAACGGCAATGGCTATGGTGGCTACGGCGAGGTCGTCATGGGTACCAAGGGGACATTGGTATTGGAGAAAGAACAAGAAGTCATGCTGTATGCCAAATCAGATACCAGTGCGGCAGCAGGGGTCAAGGCCGCTGGCGGTGGGTATGCATTGGATACGCAAGCCAGCGGTGGAGCTTCGGCTCCGGTATCCAAAGCTGCAGCGGCGGCAGGGTCCGTAAGCCGCGGATACACCGAAGAAATCGAGCACTGGGCTTACTGTATCCGAAACAATTCTCCAGAGAACCAACCTAGGTGCTATCCCAAGGTGGCCATGGCCGACGCGATCATTTCGCTTACAACCAATGTCGCTTTGAAGAAAGCGGCTCGGGGCGAACCCGGTTACATCAAGTTCGAGGAGTCTTGGTTCGATATCGATAGCGACGATACCCCAGACGGCAGCAGCGTCGCCGAGGAAATGCAACGCCTGAAAGAATACCAGATCCCAACGTGATAAACTTCGATGATGTTGTCGATATAGAGGCGATAGAGGCGGTTGCCAAAGCGCCAGCGAAGGATCTCCAAGAGGAGCAGCAAGACAGAATCTCTGGGAAAGTCGCTGTGGTGGCTTTCTCGATGATCCTGTTGCTGGGGTTGATCGCGGTTTTATCGATCGGTCTACAGTTCCAATCGATCATGCAGCGGCTCAACGCCTCCCGCTCCTCTTGGGGGCCGGCATCGACAGAGCTCTCAAAGCGTTTTGACGAAGCCGAGCATTACTTAAGCAGTGTCGACTACCTGGGCAATTCTCCAACCTTAACCGATTGGAGTTATTACTACAGCCAATTCCACGAGAGTCGTCAATTCGACCGACAGGTCGCTTCTGCCCAAAAACTCGAAGAGATGCTCGAAGGCTTGCTCTCGCAACAATCCATGCCTCCGACGTCTCCGATCACCCCGCTCAAGCCGGGCTCTAAATTATTGGAGCTCTTGGAGAAAGAAAAACTTCGCAAGCAATCCGAACTCAGTTTTCTTGGGATATGGACAAAGACTCTCTTGAGGTTAAAAACTCCATCGTACTTTGAATCGGTAAACTGGTAATGGATTGGACTGAATTCCTCGGACATCAGCGGCAACGGAATTGGTTTGCTAACGCGATCTCGCAGAATAAACTCGCCAGTACTTTCTTGATGGTGGGACCCGACGGCATAGGTAAACGGACCTTTGCCAAGCTCGTTGCACAGTCACTGCTGTGCACTCAAACGGACCCAGGGGATTTGGCATTCTGCAATCGATGTGAAACATGCCTTCAGGTCGAAAAGCAGACCCACCCGGACGTAATCTACTTGGCCAGAGACCGCGCGAAGTCAACATTGACGGTCGATCAACTGCTGGGCTCAGATGCTGCGCGGATGAGAGAAGGGTTCTGCTATGAGCTCCGAATTCGACCTTATTCGGGCCGTCGCAAGATAGCGATCATCGACGATGCCGATACGCTCAAAGAGGATACCGCCAATTGCTTGCTGAAAACGTTAGAGGAACCCCCGCCAGGCGCTGTGATTTTTCTGTTGGGAACCTCCGAGAAACGGCAGATTAGCACCATTCGTTCCCGGTCGCAGATTGTTCGTTTTTCACCGTTGTCCAACCAGCATGTCGCGGAGTTGATCCTCAGGCATGGGTTTCTTGAGGACCCAACGCAAGCACTGCAATTGGCCGAGCGATCGCATGGCTCGATCCAGCATGCCAAGGAGCTCAATGATCCAAGCTTGATCGAGTTTCGCAACCAAATCTATTCGTTTCTGCAGCAACGTCCGATGGATTTTATCGGGTTTCCCAAAGCGATCATCGAGCACTTAAACAACTCCACTGCCGACGGGCAGCCTCGTCGAGACCGTCTCAAATGGTGTTTGGACGAGGTCACCGAAGTGCTCCGAAACTCGCTCTGGATTCAAATGGGAGTCCCTTTTTCTGGGGCCACAGACCCGGCATTGCGGTTTGCTCCGCTGAAGAATTTGCCAGTTCGAACCATCCTTCGCCTGATCGAATTGACTCAGGAAACCCGAGAGAACATCAATCGTTACATCGCTCCGGCAGCGCTGTTGGAAGCTTGGGTGGTGAATTTCGCTCGACTTGCTCGCTTGTAAATCGGAGACTCCCTATGTCCAAATCTTCCGCCGAGCGACTCACCGACGTCGAGTGCATTTTGATGCATTTGCAGCAAACGCTCACCGATCTGAACCAAGTGATCATTGAGCAGGGCAAGTCGATAACCAAGTTAGAGCGAGAGCTCAAGCAATTGGCTAGCGATTTTAGGCAGGTCAGGGACACCAATCGCCCAACGAGATCTGCCGAGGATGAAATTCCTCCGCATTACTGATGCATTAATTACTGATGCACAGACCGATCAGCAGTCTGCAGACGTTTGGTTGATGTGAGAAAAGCTGAAGCCAGTCCGCTGAAGCCAACCGTAAACAAAACGTCGCTAGCCAGCGTCCAACGCCAAAATGGAAGCCCTGCGATGTAGCAGTTCACCAGTCCCCAGGGGCTTGTTTCGTAGTGCATGAGAGGATCGAGCCAAGCTCCGAAATTGCTCAGCAGGAAGAAGCAAGCCGATGCGAGGAATGCGACCAGTGCCGTGGCGCTCAACGCATTGGCTTTTGAGGGACTTTCGAGGATCGACCACTTGCTCAAACTTGCTGCCACGAGGGTCATCACTGCAAATCCAGCGTAGTTCAGGACCATGGAAGGCAGGTGATAAAAACCCATTCCAGGAACACCAGCAAAATGGCCAATACAATCGGCTAGGAATAATGCAGCCAACGGAAACCACCATCGGAAGACCCCGAAGGTGTGCAGGCCGCAGAAAATGGCCAGGGCACCGAAAGCAGAAAAATTCTCCGGCAATGGCGCAAATCGCAGCGCTAAAGTCAGCCCGAGCAACAGCACGGCAACCAAAACCATATGGCTTTGGCCGGGGCGATGGGACGGACGGATGTCTTCATTGAAAAGGGTCGACATGACGAGCAACCTTAGAGTCGTTTCTGAAGTAATTCCTGGGCCTTGGCATTGC
>CAILTZ010000695.1 GCA_903837255.1 uncultured Pirellula sp.
GATTGGATCCTGGGCTTCGTCGACACAGCGCCGAGGGCTTGCAGAGGATAGGATTTGATGGGTATGCCATCGGGGGCTTGAGCGTGGGGGAAGAGCCGGCCGAGATGTACCGGATGCTCGATGTGGTTTGCCCGGTCTTGCCGACCGACCAGCCTCGGTATTTGATGGGTGTGGGTCGCCCGATTGATTTGGTCGAGGGGATAGCCAGGGGGGTAGACATGTTCGACTGCGTGATGCCAACACGCAACGGGCGAAACGCGTTAGCATTTACGGACGATGGTCCGTTGCGGATGCGGAATCAGTGTCATGCTCGGGACGAATCCCCGATTGAGGAGGATTGTCCCTGTGTGGCTTGTAGGCACAGCAGGGCGTATATTCGTCACTTGTTCCAAGCCGACGAGATGCTCGGACCGACGTTGCTCTCGATCCATAACTTGACATTTTATCAGAGGCTCATGGAGCGTGCCAGGCAAGCGATCGAGCGTGGGGATTACGGATCGTTCTTGCTCGATAAGCGTCGTCGTTTGATGGACGCAAACGCGGGGCAAGAACCGGTATGAACCGATAGCGGCGATGGCAACTACGAATCAGCAAATAAGAATCAGCAAATAAGAATCAGCAATTACGAACAGCATAGAAACAGGAAAGATTGGAAAGTAAGGTATGGCCAAGCGAGTATTGATCATTGGGAACGGCATCATCGGTTTGTCATCGGCGCTGGCAGCACTTCGGAGTGGATTTGACGTTACGGTTTTGGATCGGCATGCGGAGCACATTGAGAACTGCTCGTATGGAAATTCTGGGATGGTTGTCCCGAGTCATTTTGTTCCCATTGCGCAGCCAGGAGTGATATCGCAGGGGCTGCGTTGGATGCGTGATCCTGAGAGCCCCTTTTATGTACAACCCCGTATGAATTTGGATCTGATCAAATGGGGGATGCGTTTTTACATGTCGACCCATCGGGATCAGGTCGCCGCCGGTTCCGAGCTTTTGAAGCAGATGCATTTGGCGTCGCGTGAACTGTACTGCCAGTGGCAAGATCAGGGGATCGATTGTTCGCTCTCGACGCGGGGATTGCTGATGCTCTGCAATAGCGCCCATGGGCTCGAGGAGGAAGCGGCACTGGCCCAGAAGGCCCGCGAACTTGGGATCCCAGCATCGGTGCTCGATGCGCGAGAGACAGCGGCGTTGGACCCCAATATCACCATGAAGGTTCAGGGTAGTGTTTACTACCAAAAGGACTGCCATTTAAATCCTGCCCAATTGATCGGCTCGCTGAGAAAAAAGATCGATTCGCTAGGCGGTAAGTTTGTCTATGGCCAACACGTCGTCGGTTGGGACGAGCAAGCCGGACAGATACGGGCCGTGAGGACGCTCAAGGGTACGTTCGAAGCCGACGAGTTTGTGCTCAGTACCGGAGTGTGGTCCGATGGAATGTCCAAGCCGCTGGGGCTAAAGATCCCCATGCAGCCAGGGAAAGGCTATTCGCTGACGCTCCCCGATCCGGTGGAGTTGCCCAAGGTATGTTCGATCTTGGTCGAGGCCAAGGTGGCTGTGACTCCGATCGGCTCGGCGCTTCGATTCGGCGGCACCATGCAACTCGGTGAGCTCAACGAATCGATCGACCCAAGGCGACTAGCTGGGATTCTCAAGAGCATTCCTCAATACATGCCCTTGTTCAAACCGTCGCATTTCGAAGGCATCGAGCCGTGGGTGGGTCTGCGGCCGGTCTCTCCCGATGGATTGCCTTACATCGGCCGGACCAGTCTGGTGCGGAATTTGGTGGTTGCCACCGGTCATGCGATGATGGGGGTTAGTTTAGGGCCGATCACCGGCGAGCTAGTGGCCCAGATCCTATTGGGCAAGCCCACGAGCATCGATCTTCGGCACGCTTCGGTCGATCGGTTTCGGGAATAAGCCTTCATGAGAGTATTGGTTACCGGATCGAGCGGCTTGGTAGGTTCGACAGCAGTGCGGCATTGGGACTCTCTGGGAGCCGACGTCATCGGGGTCGACAACGACATGCGCAAGGTCTTTTTTGGAGACCAAGGAAGCACGCGTTGGAATCTGGAATTGCTCAAAACGCAGACCAAGCGATTCGAGTCGCATGCAATCGACGTGAGGGATCGCGAAGCGATTTTCGAGTTGATCCGCAAGAAACCACCTGGGTTGGTGATCCACTGCGCGGCGCAGCCTTCTCACGATAAGGCACGAGAGATTCCGCTGGTGGATTTCGAGGTCAATGCTCTTGGGACTCTGAACATCCTTGAAGCCGTACGGCGATACGCCGAGGATGCTGTCGTGTGCCACATGAGTACCAACAAGGTTTATGGTGACGCTCCCAACGAGGTGCCGTTGGTCGAGCATGCGACTCGCTTCGATTATGCTCTCCAAGAGGATTATCACGGAATCGATGAGACCTGCAGAATCGATCGAACGATGCACTCTGTGTTTGGAGCATCCAAGACGGCTGCCGACGTGATGGCCCAGGAATATGGCAAGTACTATGGGTTGAAAGTTGGGGTGTTTCGAGGAGGGTGTTTGACCGGAAGAGCCCACTCGGGAGTCGAGTTGCATGGATTTCTATCGTATCTGGTGCACGTCGCGGTCCATCGCAAACCTTACACGATTTTTGGTTATGGAGGCAAGCAGGTTCGCGATCAAATCGACAGCTTGGACGTCGTCGCAGCCTTGGAGGCATTTTCATGCAATCCACGCGCTGGGGAGGTCTATAATCTTGGGGGCGGACGAGAAAACTCTGCATCCGTGCTGGAGTGTATCGCATTGATCGAGAAGCTCAGTTCCTACCGTGTCGAGTACCGCTTGAGCGATCAAAACCGAGTCGGAGACCACATCTGTTACATCTCGGATTGTCGAAAGCTGAAACGAGACTATCCGAATTGGCATGTTGGGATTAACCTGGAAAGAATTCTTGTGGAAATGATCGAAAACGACCAGCGGATCACGAAAAACTTGAGCCTGAGGAATTGAAAATGAAGATTCGAAAGGCGGTTGTCACGGCGGCCGGTCCGGGGCAAGGAGGCTTGCCGCTTCAGAACTTGGTCGATCGAGACGGTCGGGAAAAGACCGTCATCGAAATGATCGTCGAGGAAATCGATTCCGCTGGGATTGATTCGGTTGCGATCGTGATCAACTCCGAGGCCGAAAACGCCTACCGCCAGGCGGCTGGCAGCTACAAGGATCGCCTGACTTTTGTATCCCAAAGCAGTCTCGGGGCGGGTTACGGACAGGCTATTTTGAGTTGTAAAGATTACGTAGGCGACGAACCGTTCCTGCATATGGTCGGAGATCACCTGTGCTTTAGCGGAAGCCAAAAGCGCTGTGCGGCTCAGCTTTGCGAAGCGGCACGCCAGCAAGAATGCAGCATCTCGGCAGTCCAGGCGACTCGCGAATCTCTGTTGCCTTATTTTGGAACCATTGGCGGTGTGCGTCTGCAAGAGTTCGAACGATTGTTCGAGGTCAAGAAGGTGATTGAAAAACCGACCCCGACGATCGCCGAACAGGAACTCCTGACTGCTGGTTTGAGGAGCGGGAACTACTTGTGTTTCTTTGGCATGCATGTGCTCATGCCGAGCATTTTCGAGTATCTTTCGGATGCGATCAGTGCCAAGGGCACTCCCGTTCCATTGACTGAGGGACTGCAAGCCACGTTGAATCGCGAGCGATACTTGGCCTACGAAATCGACGGCCTAAGGTACAATCTGGGAGTTAAATTTGGGCTGCTCAACTCACAACTCGCCTTGGGATTATCCGGTGTAGACCGGGACCATGTGCTCACGCAACTGATCGATGTCCTGAGTCTTCATCGATAGAACACCAGGGAGTACAAACGTGACAGTTGTATCGCATGCAGATCATTGGATTCAGGCCATTACCGCTTCGGATGATCAAACTCGAAACGAGTCGATAGAGTCGTTGGGCAAAGGGCTCAGCGCCCAGGAGTATCTTCAAGTCTCGCTCGAATTGGATCGTTTCCGGCGCAGCACGGGCAATCTCTATCACCGTGTCAGGGCTGACTTTCTTATCTCTTCGATCTACCGCTATCAGTTGCCCGGTAAACTTTCCGAGTCCCAAGCTGGTCTTCTGCCACATGAGGCTTACCAGCACATCCTCGAGCGTCGATTCTCCGAAGCGATCGATCTGTTGCTAGACTTTCAAGAGCAGCAAGGAATGAACCATGCCTATTGCAGTGCTTTGGCCAAGGCGTATTACCAGCATGGGATTCAAACGCTTGCAGACCAGGTCCGACGCAGCGTTCGGACGGTGCGAGGCAATCAGTGGATGTTTCGCATCACCCATCCCGATGATCAGCCGCTGAGGATTCGACAGGAGCTATTGCGCAAAGATCCAAAGACAGGCGACTGGCCGATCTTGCTAGAGCGAACCTCGGTGCGCATGGACTTCACCCATTCAGGCTGGAGCGATATCTTCTTCCTTGGAATGGACTTCCCCGAAGGGGCTCGGGTTATCAACGCGTCGATCAACTTAGGCGTCTACGGTCGCGACGCTCAACCCAAACCTCCGGTGGAAGCCTATGTAAGAATCATCGACAAACCAGTGCTGCGTTTGGTCAGCACCGACTTAGGGGTCGATGCCGAGATCCATAAGGTCGATGAGGTTTTCGATTTTGCGAAAGACTACTTGGGGCTTCTCAAAGGTGCTTGTATCGCCTCGGGATTGGTACCACCCGGGATGGAGGGATGCGGTCGTCCAATCACAGAACTATTGAAGATCATCACCCAGACGCATGGACTGGGAATTGAGATCGTCAGCAAAGTCAACGACATCCCCAAAGGCTCGCGATTGGCCGTTTCGACCAATCTATTGAGTTGCCTGATCGGTGCGATCATGAGAGCCACCGGACAAGTTCAGAATCTTCAGGGTGGCCTGGATGTAACCGACCAACGCTTGATCACTGCCCGAGCTATCTTGGGCGAATGGTTGGGGGGATCCGGTGGGGGCTGGCAAGACTCCGGCGGGATCTGGCAAGGAGTCAAACGAATTGAAGGAGTATTCGCGACGCAAGAAGATCCAGAATATGGTATCAGTCGAGGGCGCTTGCTGCCTAAGCACACGATCCTGACAGAGGACCTGCTCCCAGAGAGTTCAAGGCAAGCTCTCGAGGAGAGCCTGATCTTGATTTATGGTGGCATGGCTCAAAACGTTGGGCCAATCCTCGAGATGGTCACCGAAAAGTACCTGACTCGAGGGGACAAAGAATGGCATGCTCGACTCGAAGCGATCCAGATCTATGAGCAAATCATCAACGCGCTAACCCGTGGAGATATTCGAGAGCTTGCGTCTCTGACGACCCGCAATTTCGCCGGTCCTCTGCAAACCATCATTCCCTGGTGCACCAATCGATTCACCGAATCTCTCATCGAGCAATGCCGAGAAAAATGGGGGGATCAGTACTGGGGCTTTTTGATGCTCGGTGGCATGTCAGGTGGCGGTATGGGCTTTTTCTTCGCTCCGAAAATCCGAAGTCAAGCCCAGCGTTGGCTTTTGGAAACCCTGGTCCAAACCAAGAGGTCGCTGCAAGAACGATTACCCTTTGCGATGGATCCAGTGGTTTATGATTTCCAAATCAATGATCGCGGTTCTTGGTGCGAACTACTTCAGGCAGAGTCGGCGAAAATGCCCGAAAGCTACTACTCGATCCTGGCCCCCAGGCTCATTCGTGGCAACATCAGGGATCTGAGCGATCAGTCCAAGCGGGATTTAGCCAGACTCAACCAAGCCTGCCACGAAGACCCAAAGAGAGCAGGTAGGTTGCTCGAACGGATCCTGCCGCAAAGCACCTCCAACAAAGATCAAAACCAGAGCCTGCAATTCAAACTTCAACAAAACGGCTTTGATCTCCAACAGCATGAGCAAATTCGAGCCGATATCCTCTCGGGGCGAATCAGCTTGGCCACCAATCGCCTCCCACGGAACATCGATATTTCAGATGTCCGAAATTCCGATTACATCGACCTTCGAGACCGGTCCGATGGGCACTCCGCGGATGATCACGCGGAGGCTCAGCGAGCCATTAGGGACTCCCAAGTCGGCGTGATCACTTTGGCTGCAGGAGTCGGTTCACGTTGGACCAATGGGGCCGGGGTGGTCAAGGGACTTCACCCGTTCTGTCGCTTCCAAGGAAAGCACCGCAGTTTCATCGAA
>CAILTZ010000696.1 GCA_903837255.1 uncultured Pirellula sp.
GGACAGGCAAGCAGGTCCGGGATCAAGAGCAAGCCATCATTGAGAAGCTCGACAAAATGATCGAGCAGATGGAAAACCAGGCACAGCAGCAGCAACAGCAACAACAAAAACAGCGACAGCAACAACAGAAACAGCAGCGACAACAGCAACAGCAGCAGCAACAACAACAGCAAGCCGCCCAGGAGTCCGAGCCTGGGGGTGGAGATGGCCAGGGAGCCGTGGACGACAAAGACATCGGTGACAAGTCCGGTTGGGGAAACCTGCCCCCGGCTGCCCGCCAAGAAGCCTTGCAGAGCATCACCAAGGATCTGCCGAGCCACTACCGAGAAGTGATCGAGGCGTATTTCAAACGCCTGTCAAAAACGCCTGAGAAATAGTCCCTCTCCGAGACTCTCCGAAGCTCGATTTCTTATTCGTGACAAGACGCTCTGTTGCTGTTAGGATATTCGTCGCAATCACCGCTGCGAACGGATCTCTTTTTTCGTTGTCTCGTCCCTTTAAACAGCTAAAAATCACCCTATGTCCAATCCCGTCGATACCGACCCGTCCTCGTCTGGGGAACCGGTCAACGAAGTCTCCGAACGCAAGGCGGCCATTCGCAAGCAAGCTCACGAGAACCGCAGAGCCCAAGCCGACAAAGACGCTGTCTCGGTTTCTATTGTAGATCGCTTCATGAAACTCCCGGAATACGCCGCTGCCCAGACGGTAATGTTCTATGTCGATGTGCGGGACGAAGCTCGCACGCGCCATGCCTTGCCAGAAGCCTTAACGACCGGCAAACGGATCGTGGTCCCCTACTGTGTCGATGGAGAACTCGAACTGTTTTGGCTCGAATCGATGGATGAGCTAGAGCTAGGAATGTATCGAATCCTCGAACCAAAGGCTGAATTGCGAACCGTCGCCTCCAAAAAACTCCAACCCGAAGACCTCGATCTGATCATGGTCCCCGGGGTGGCGTTCGACCGCCAAGGTGGCCGAACCGGACATGGCAAAGGGTATTACGACAAACTCCTCGAGCATGCCAAGCCTCAAACGCCACTGGTAGCCCTCGCATTTGAATGCCAATTGTTCGACGAAATCCCGATGGATTCTCACGACATCTATATGGATAAAGTCGTTACCGAATCGGCGGTCTACGATGGCCGCGGCAGGAACTGATCATGCAATCGGATACAAACTCCCCGGGCACAAGCTACTCGGGCACAAGCTACTCTGGGATCGACCAGCCATGGAAAGACCCTCGCTGGCAAGAACTGGTCGATGACACGTATGCCGAAGCCTTCCGCAGCCTCTATGCACGGGTATTGGTAACCGCCAGAGATCGCAAGTGGCTCTTGGCCGCTTGCCAAAAAGCCACAGGCCATGCCAGTAGCACCATCCTGTGCGAATGCGAAGCTGGTATCGAGGGGATCCTCGACGGCAAATCGCCCGGACAGCAGACACCTGACGGCCGCATCGGTGCGTATCTTCAATTCCACGTACCCCGATTCCGCAAAGACCGAGTCGAACATCTCGAGCGAGTCCTGCTGGCCCGACTCTCTCAGAACATTCTCACCTGTCCAACCACACGCCTGTTCAACGCACTCGAGACCGACCCTTATTACAAACTCGGTCGCAAGATCGCTTTCTTCGGCGACGGCCATCAGTTTCGAAGCGAGATGTTTGGGCAAAAGGGCTGGACGATCCCAACGCTCGGTGGAGAGTTTTTCCTGTCGCGCCGATTCGGCTATGCCGATGGGATCATGGGTGGGAATCTGTGGTTCCTCGGTCGAACCGAAGAGGCTGCGATCGAAGCAGCCGACAGGGCTGCCCAAGCCGCTGATGCCACATCCAATGTCATTACCACCTTTCCCGGTGGCGTAGCGGCAAGCGCTAGCAAAGCCGGCAGCAAGTACAAATTCCTTATCGCAAGCACCTTTGCAGAGTACTGTCCGACCCTCAAGCAAAAACTAGGTGCTCAGTCCAGAGTTCCCGACGGCGTTAGCTCGATCATGGAAATCATCGTCAACGGTTCCTCCCTGGAATCAGTGGCACAAGCCACTTATGCGGCGATCCGAGCGGCCCTAGAGGTCGATGGCTTGGTGCGAATCTCCGCTGGCAATTACGGCGGTCGTCTCGGCAAGTCCTTTGTCTATCTACACCCCGACAAACACCCAGCCGCGACATAACCAATCAGTACACCGAAGTTCATTGACCGATCGGCTTGGAATTGAGACCAAGACTCGACGCCGTCTTACGCTGCTGATGCTTGATCTTGATATCCGTAGCCGGTTTCACTCCGCTCGTGGCTTGGTTTCGGACTTCTAAGATCCCCGTGAGTCGTACGCCGTTAGAAGCTCCAGCGGTGCCGCCTGCTAACACAACCGCAGGCTCCGGTTCCGCGACACTTTCTAAGCCTTGAGGGATTGCTGACCTACCAACACTCTGTGCTACATTCGGTGCTATCTTGGCTGCCTTGGCTACCTTGGCTACCTTGGCTACCTTGACCGGTGCTGCCCACTGGGATGCGAGCAACTCCTGGGCATCCGTCGGATGCAATGGAGCACCCATCAAGGCATTCGATTCTCTGAGCCGTGTCTCCGCTGGGGACTGCTCCGCTGGGGCCTGCTCGTCGAGTGCATAACTCGGTGGCTCGATCCAAGAATCACACTGGACCCTCGAGACAACCACCGACGGAGCTTTGTTTACTCGCTTCATCCAAGAAGCCTCAAGCCTATCTCCAGCGTGGCTCATAGGCATCATCAAAAGCGTCTGAAGAGATGGGATGTTACAGCCCTTCGATGCCCCGCGGCATTCGCCCTGCCCATCGCAGCCTAACGACGATCGTTGCTGACCGAACTCTTGAGCTGATACCTTGCAAGGGCTCTGCAGGGAGAGCAAACCGACGAGAAAAAGACCCGTCGATGACACACTCAGCACACCGAATTGCCTTGGGAAAAATAAACGCATCGATAAACGCATAGCATTGTTTCCGGGGAGTTTTGAATCAGTCTTCCTAAGATCGAACCGGAAAAGCCAACGCCACTAGTACCAGACGCACAGGCGTCAAACTCAACCCAGATCCCCACGCCTCGCCCGGCTAAGACGTTTCACC
>CAILTZ010000697.1 GCA_903837255.1 uncultured Pirellula sp.
GATTTGGACGAGAAACTAACCGCCTACACGCAGATCCCGACCTTGCAGTACTACCTGATCCTCGAACAGCACCAACCCATCGCGATCCTTTTGCGTCGCAACGGGAGCTTGTTCGAGAGGCTGCAACTCGAAGGCATCGAGACAGTCATCGATCTGCCGATGCTCGGAATTTCTCTTTCCATGCGGGACATCTACGAGCGGATCGAGTTTACCGCGACGTGCGTTCAGGAGCCTGATCCGGAATATCAGGAACCTATTGACCCTCATCCATTCACGGGCAACTAAGGCTACCAACCGGCTGCACGCAGTTCCGATTGGCATTACTGCACAAAATCAATACTGAAGCAAAGCGATCACTTTGCCCGGAACCCGGCGAGCTTGCAGGTGTGCTAATACCCCTCGGTGGTTATGGCTGGGTCGCATGATCGCTTGCGAGATGTTCTGTTCGCTTGGAAAGCGGCCCAGATAGGTGTCTGACTCGGGCGGAGCGAAATCGCAAAGATGATGCTCGATCTGATCGTAGAGTAGGTTACCGGAAGCGACTCGATAAAAGATCGAGTCGCGATGCACTAGCTCTCCACAGCAGATCCGGGTTGATCGACCCACCGAGTCCTCCCTCTCGCGATCACAAAGGACGCGATCAACACAGGTTGCAGCGTCCAATCCTTTCCAGTGCACATAAGCTGCTGCGTTGGGCAGTATCTTTTGAATCCTCAGTGGCTCGTCGGCAAGTTCCATGTACACCATGGGCGTGGGCAATAGACGCATGCAAGCAAACAAGGTCGATTGGAAACTCGCGTCTGGAAAGACACCTTCGATGATCGACTGGATCATCTCAAAGGTCAACCAATTCTCATTGGCCAAAGCGCGTTCAAGCTCTGGACCCAAAAAGGGTTCATAAAAACCCAACTCCGATGCGACTGCGTCCACCAGTGTTTCGATCGGATCGTCCTCACCGCGGTAGGCGGGATCGGTGGGGAACCGATGGGTGGTCATCCGATGCGCGATCTCATGCCACTTGGTAAAGTATCTCCGGGCATACTTTTCTGAGCTGGGGTCTTCTCGACAGTCGACCACGGCGACGAATTGATCCGGGTCATCGGCAAGTGCCAAATTGCGTTGGATTAGAACACCGAACGCTGGGTTCTCCAGATCGTCAAATCTCGCACGTAGGCCGGCAAAAACGTATTCGGATTTGCCGCGGGCGTAATGATTGGTGATTCGATCAAAGTCGTCCTCGGCATAGATCTCCTCGACGACCATGGAGAGCTTTCGGGTGATTAGCGATTCGAAAGCAGCGATATTTTGAATGCCACTTGGGCCGACCCCGCCGATCTCAGACACCCATCGATCGGCCAACTGCCGGCAATGAACGACAATGCCGACAGCGGGGTCTGTCGATTCGATACCTAGGCAGCGAGCTAGCTCATAAACCTCGGGCGAGGGGTTAGGGCGAATCATTCGCGATCCATGAATTCCTTGACGCCGTTGTAAAACTTCTTCCAATCAAACTTTTCGCCGACGTCCTTGGCCCGCCCGGTTCGGTTGGCAACGATTTGGCGATACATGTTCAGGAGGGTCAGCGTCCTTCGGAAAGAGAGTTGCTCTTTCTCAGCAAACCGCGCGAGCGAGTTGGGGATTGGAATCTGGAAGTTTGGATCGCGGCTTTCTTTGCTCGCTTTTCCTGCCATTAGATAGTCCAAGGACACCCCGAAAACCTGAGCAATGTTGTACAGATTCTCAGCGCTTACGTTCCGTTTGCCGCTCTCGAGTTCCGAGAGGAAACTCTTGCTCAGGCCCACCTTTTCACAAAGGTTTTCCTGGGTCCAGTCTAACTCTAGACGTTTCTTTCGTATTCGCTCGCCGACTGTCA
>CAILTZ010000698.1 GCA_903837255.1 uncultured Pirellula sp.
GGACAGCTTGGGGTGGGCAGCACCACAAACGTTGGCAAGTTGTCGGTCAAATTCCCAAGTGCATACGAGATCCAAGCTCCCATGCAAGGGAACCCTGGCAAGAGAAACCCGGAGTTCATCATGTAAGTCCCCGGACCATGGACGTTGGTCTTGGTGGTCATGGCCATGAGAAACGCCATCTGGTCGACCAGCTTGGCCTGCTCAGGAAAAAGCTCACTGACCCAGCGTCCCGACTCCCCGTGCTGCGCGAACTTATAAGGGCTCTTCATCAGCGCCCCTGCGGGTGCGGTGAACCCCTCGGGTTTTTCCTTCGGACCTAGCATCTGACCGTCGAGCCGCTCAAGCTCCGGTTTGTAGTCGAACAAATCCATGGGACTCGCGCCCCCGGTCATGAACAACTGGATGATGCGCTTGACCTTGGGGGCATGATGCTGGATCGGAAACCCAGTGGCCTGTGCAGCATCGCTGTGGTCACCTCGGGCCTCGCGCCCGAGCATGTCGGCTAATGCAATCGCCGCAAAACCTCCACCGGATTGCAAGAGCAGCTCTCGACGTGTCGATAGGTTATCCATGTTGCACCAAGGTCTTGGCAAGAGGTCTCACGGGATAAACAAAAACTCATTCGAGTTAAGTACGATGCGGCACAACGCTGCCAAACCATACTTGGTCGCGTACGCTCGAAGAGGCTCGAGCTCCGCTGCCAAAGGCTCTCGCTGATAAACCAACCAAACAAGCGATCGGATCTGGCTGTCGAGATCGGTGCTCTCTTGGGTGAGCCTTTCTGCAGTGACCTGGCTATGCGCAAGTACAAAGGGATTGTTTAGAAGAGCAAGCGATTGCAGGGGTGATGCGGAAAACGTACGGCTCGGTGCGAGCAGCCCTAGATCGGGGAAGTCCAGCGCGGCCATCAACGGGTCTGGTATCCCTCGCCATACATATCGGTAAATGCTCCGTCGATTCGAGTTGGGATTCGACCAATCGTAAGCCGAGTAATCCAGTTTAGGTGTCGACTGCGGGCCGGGCTGCTGGGTGAAGTGCTGGATCGCAGGTCCACCCATCGTGGTATCGAGTCGACCAGAAACGGCCAGCAAATAATCCCGAAACGCCTCCGCATCGAGCCTCCATCGGTTCTGTCTCCAAAGCAAGCGATTCGATCCATCGATTGCAGCCGCATCCGTGCGGTCCTCTGAGTACTGCTGATAAGCTCGGCTCGTGACGATCAGCCGATGGAGCTTCTTGAGCGAACCGCCAGCTTGGTCCCGAAACCAAACCGCTAGCCAATCGATCAGTTCTGGATGCGATGGAACGCCACCCATGCGCCCAAAGTCGCTCGGTGTGTCGCATAACCCTCGGCCAAAATGGTAATGCCAAGTTCGATTCACAACGCTTCGCCAAGTCAGCACGTTGTCCGGGTGGGCCAACCAATCGGCCAATGCTGCCCTTCGAAGCGCCTCGTTGTCGCTTGAGAGATTCTCGAAGCGGGCCGGAGCATGGGTCAGCGCACCTAGCGATCCGGGTGGAACCTCATCGCGCGGCTTGGCGATGTCGCCTCGTTCGAGCAGATGTACCTTCTTGGGCCCGGCGAGCGAGGCTGCTTGATGGTTGCCATTGCCCGTCGGGATCGAGACGCTCTTGCCGACCGCAAAGACCGTCCCAGGTGGCGGCAGTTTGGCCAGCTCGGCGTCGGCTGCTAGGTTTGCAAAGTGGGCGGCGAGCATGAGGTTTTGCTCGGAGGACCTCTCCGACTCCGGAACGCTCAGAGCTTGCTCGATTGCCTGTGGTACTGCAATCGCTTGGCCCGACGCAGCATCGGTGACACTGATGCGAAACGCACCAATCAGGTGCGAGCCACCATGCAACTGCTTGAGTGTGATCGTCAGGGTCGACAGATCGCTCATCGCAACCGGCTCGGCAAACTCAAAGACCGCGTAGTGCGGCTGGCCGACGGCCGGATGGATCCCCCAAGCGGTCTTTGGGTCGTTGTCGATCGCCCGCTCTATCCCCCAGGCGGCTTGGTTGAAATCGGCACTGGTTCGCACGATCGAAATGTTCTTGCCGACAGGATCGTCGGGATGAAACACCGAGACGGTCACTTCGGAGAGATGCAAATTGCCGTTTTGACAACGACCTGGGCCTTTCATCGGTAGGGAATCGTGCGGCAGGACATCCAGCCTCAAGGCCGTGATCTGTTTCAGCGGAACTTGTGAGCTTAGCACATACGTGTCGGTTGCCGGAGAGGTTCCCGAGGCCAGATAGGATTGCTCGATGTCCTTGGTGAGGGTTGCTCCTTCAAGCGAAAGATACGATTGCAATTCGAGCGGTTTCCAGGTCGGCAGATTTTGTCGAGCTTGAGCCAGCGTACCGATGAGCTGCTGGGCGAGTTGGCTTTCGAGGGCTTTTGCATCGAGCGTCTGGGCGGCCAGTTTGATCTTCGCAAGCTCCTGTCGCTTCGATGCTACGGCTGCATCTGCATCGTAACGGATGTTCCCTTTGAGGATCCCTGCAAAGACGGCTTGGAGGGCATAGTAGTCCTCCTGGGAGATCGGGTCGAATTTATGAGCATGGCATCGGGCGCAGTTGGCCGTCGTGCTGGTGAAAGCGGCCATGGTTTGCGTGAGCATGTCGTCTCGGTCAAGGTAATCGAACGTCACCGGTCCGGTTGAGTAGGTGCTCAAGTCAAACGTCCCTGCACCGAGAAAGCCAAGGGCAGGAATCAAATCGGTGGCATCGGGTTCAAAGACATCGACGGCAAGCTGCTGACGGATGAAGCGATCCCAGGGGACATCGCGATTGATAGCTTGGATCACATAGTCGCGATAGGGCCAAGCTTGATCGCGACCCACATCGTGTTCGTAGCCGTGCGAATCGGCAAAGTGGATCGTATCGAGCCAGTGCCTTGCCCAACGTTCGCCGTAACGAGGGGAATCTAAAAGCTTATCGACCATTTGTTCGTAGGCTGCTTGGGTGGGCTGCTCTAGGAACGCTCGGGTTTCCTCGGGGGTCGGGGGGATTCCGACCAGATCGTAGTAGAGTCTTCGGATCCGATCGCGCGGGTTTGCCGATGGGGAGCCACTCAGACCTTGGGCTTGTAGTTTCTCATCGATGAATGCATCGACAGGGTTCTCGGTCGAAGAGGGCACTCGCGGGGCGGTCAGTGGTTTCAGGGACCACCAGTCGTTGGCATCGCTCAGTTGCGGTTCAATTTCGCGGTCATCGTATGCGCCGCGCTTGACCCATTCGCGCAGGATTTGGATTTCGATGTCTGAGAGTTTCTCGTCGGGCATCTTCAAATCCGCGTCGGAGTGCTCGACGGCGCGGACCAGCAGGCTTGCATCGGGTCTTTCAGGGACGATCGCCGGTCCGCGCGAGCCACCTTTTGCCCAGCCGCTTTTCCAGTCCAGCGCCAGGCCGCTTTCCATTTGCCCGGAGGCATGCGAGTGGCAAGCGTAGCAGTGCTTTTTGAAAAGGGGCAGAACCTTTTCGTGAAAAAAATCTTTGCTATCGTCCTGCGAAACTTCTTGCGAGAACGATACTCCTAGCATCGATAGCATTAGGCCGAAGGCCAGAAGTTTTTGGATCATGGAGATTGGGAATCGAGTGCTTCGAGGATCGGCAAGAGGAATTCGCCGTTGTCGAACCCGTTGCCTTGTGGACTGGGTTCGGCGAATCGGACCACGACCAGCTCGTACTTGGGGATCACCAGCAAGCGTTGTTTGCCTAGCCCGGCGGCCATGTAGACTTTCAACGGATTGCCCTCGCGGCTAATACCGCTATCCGCCTCGCGATTGAGCGCCTCTTGGCGCAGTCGATCGCGGAGTGTCCCTCGGTTTGGTCGATCGCTCAGGCCACTGTCGGCTTGCTCATCGACTCCGTTTAGCCACCAGGTCAGTCCGTATTTCGGGTTGGTATTCGAGGCTTCAAAGCACTGCATCAAGAGCTCTTCCTTCAAGAGATTTTTGGACGAACCATCGGGTAGCTTGACGGAGCCCTTATCGAGCACGAACTGCCCGAACTTGACCCAATTCCGGGCGGTGAGCATCATGCCACCGGGGATGTTCACGTTTCCAGCAGAGTCTTTACCCCATCGCCCAACTTGGATTCCTAGGGGTTGCAAGATCCGCAGCTTGGCATAGGCCTCAAACGTCTTGGCATCGATGTCCGATTGGGCTTGGAGTTTTCGATCGATTAGTTCCCCGAAAACATAGTAATGGCTCGGACCGTAATCGAACTTTTCCCCGGGTTGGTACTTCATCGGAACCGTGATGGCGTCATGGAACCAATTGCCGGTGGCGAGTTTGCTGAGCCCCTTGGATTCGTCTTGGCGAGCGATTCGATTTTGGCGTTGTGACAGAACGGGGTTTCGAGCAAGCATGCCGGCATTGCGGGTGGGGAATGCTGCGTCGGCCGGTTCCAGACCCGAGGAAAGGTTGAGCAGTTGCCTTACAGTGATTTTGCTTTTTCTCGGATCGTCTTTCCATTCGGTGATGGTTTTCCAGACCGGTTCGTCGAGTTCGAGCAAGCCGTCTTGGACGGCCAGCATGGCCAGGACCCCCGAGAAGCTTTTGGTACCGCTGGCGAGCATGTGAGGGGTGTCTTTACCCCAGCCATCGTAGCGCTCGTAGAGGATCTTTCCTCGGTGTTGGATCAAGACTGCATGCCCGCTGTACTGCTTGGAATAGTCGGCGGATTTCTCAAAAAACGTCTTCTGTTTTTCGTTTACGGGAGGGCTTGGGTCCTGGGCGACGCAGAGCGTTGTCCAAAATTCCGTGCACGAAAAGGCCGTCCACGTGAAGCAAAAAGACAAGAAGGCCAGTCGGAGAGTTGCAACATGCTGCATGATCGTATTGCGTTAGCCGTGTTCAGAGGGATTTTAGGTCACAGCCGTGGGTGGGATCTGCCTATTGTAGCTTGGAGCGCGCCGACGGGAGATCGATTTGTGGGTTAAAATGGGGGTTTAAAATTTAGGGGAAAAGGTGAGCAACATGGAATCAAGCAAGCTGGCTCGGAGGGGATTTGTATTGCAGGGCTCGCTGGGTTTATCCGCGGCGCTGGGTGGCACCCTTTTTCATGGGCTCAGAGCCAGCGCGATGCCGCAAGACCCTCCGGTGCGAAATCCGCGCAGTACCGATGGCGATCGCAGGTTCGAACCCGATTGGAAAGAACGTCTCACGGTCACGGTAGGGAACTCGCGCGAAGGCTCTCTGAGCGCCTCTGGGGCTGACTTTGTGGGTGAGAATGATCGCGTTGTCCAAGCCGCTTTGGATTACATCAAGCGTTTTGGGGGTGGGACCGTCAAGCTGCTTGCCGGTACGTTTGTGTTTCGCAACTCGGTTTTTTTACCTTCTGGGGTCCGGCTCGTAGGCAGCGGTCTGGATACGATCCTGACGAAGATCGCTTCGGAGACTCTAGCGATCGAGTCCGATTCGGATTGGTACGATCGCGAGATCACGCTTGGTCAATCGGGATCCTTTCAGGTCGGAGACGGAGTGGTTTTGCGTGCCAAGAATCCTGACAACGGCGGACCGATCGTGATCAAACGGACTCTGGTGGCGCGGGATGGGAATCGATTCAAACTCGATCGGGGTCTGCGTGAGAATCTCTGGATTGAGGGCAAGCCGACTTGCTCATCGCTGTTTCCGATCTTGACCAGCGAGAACACCGAAGATGTTTGGATCGAGGATTTGGCGATCGACGGCAACAAGGCCAACAACCAGAACCTGGATGGCAATTACGGCGGCTGTATTTTCCTGCAGGATTGCAATCGCTATACGATCCGCAACGTGACGGCACGGAACTACAACGGCGACGGGATCAGTTTTCAGATATGCCATGATGTGCTCGTCGAGTCGTGCCACTCGCACGACAATCAAGACTTAGGGCTGCATCCGGGTTCGGGATCCCAACGACCTGTGATGCGAAGCAATCGTTTGGAGCGAAACGATCAGGGTTTGTTTTGGTGTTGGGGGGTTAAGTTTGGATTGGCAGAAGACAACACGATGGTTGCGAATCGTTCGTATGGGTCCTCGATCGGGCACAACGACACCGACAATGTCATGCGGCGCAATCGCATTGTCGATAGCGGCAATATCGGTGTGCTGTTTCGAGACGATGCGCGCGGGATCGATTTCTGGGCCAATCGCAACGTGCTCGAAGAAAACCACATCCTCAACAGCGGGGGCAAAGATGGGGTGGCTATCGAGGTGCAGGGCAAGACACGGGAGTTGGTGTTTCGCAAGAATGAACTGCACGAGACGCGTGGTGCCCAAGGCCGCGTTGGGATTCGCTTGGGCAAGGACTCCGGCAAGGTGGAGATGGACTCCAACCGGATCGAGGGTTTTTCCAAGGACCTCGAAGACCTGAGGGGTCGTTGATGAACTTGCAATTTGCTCTTCGGCCGATCTCTAAGCCCAGTGAATCACAACTGGAGTTTGCCCGACGGCCGCTATGCTCTGTATCCAGATCTCAAAATCAACTTCATATCCGTCATCGTGAGACTCTAACCTCATTAGCCAACTGCGCAGCGTCCCCCGGGCAGCATGCACGCAGCAGGCCGTCGCAAAAGCGTCCGCACTGGTCGCGCTGTCTGTAATGACCGTCGCCATCACCGATCCAGTAAGCCCCGCTTGCTTGGCCGGGTCGAGTATGTGACTGCTGACAAGCTTACCGTCCGAAGAATCCACTCCAGGTCGATCGCGATACCTCTGATGCAAATCGCCACTGGTCGCTATCCCACACTTGGCTAGCCGCACGCTACATAAACTCCGATCGGGCTGATCCACGAGGCCAATCGCTACGGGCCACCCTTGTGCCGCCGGCTTGGGACTCTCCCCAAATACCATGTTCCCAGATGCATTGACGCTATAGCGGTCGATGCCGAGTTCTCTCAGCCGTTCTCCGAGCCGATCGACAACAAAGCCCTTGCCGATCGCGCCAAAGTCCAAACGGATCCCCGGTCTCTTGAATCGAACTCGGCCATTGTGCCGATCCCATTCCAAATATTCCCAACCGCTACTGCGGCTGGCTTGCTCCCACTGCTCCGAAGTAGCGATCTTTTTGCTTCTGCGAAGTCGTGTCAAGGCACCCAGCGATGCATCGAATGCACCCTGGCTCCATCGATGCCAAGAATCACAAAGCATCAGCACCCGCCACAACTCCGAACTCGGCGAATGCCATTGGCCGTCCTGTGCATCCAGGCAAAGCCGGTTGACTTGGCTGTCCTGCTGGTAATCGCTCATGACATCGACCCATCGGTCGATGTCGGCTTGCAAGCACTCGCCAATCTTTGATGGATCGTCCGGAGCCTTATTTTCTTCCGGCTTTTCGGCTGGGATCCATCGGACATCGATCACCGAGCCCATGGCAGGGATCGTCAGCAAGTAGGCTTCTTGATCGCCGGGAGACTCGTTCATGGCCGGGGCAAATTCCGTCGGCGATAATCATCCGGGTCGTAATCACCCGGGTTGTAATCTTTGTTCTCTTCGTACAACTGGCCTTCGACCACCCGCACATCCTCTGCATCGATCGTATCAGCGCGCCCGGGCCGGGCCGATCTTTCAAAACCGAACGGATCGTTAGGGTCGCTAGGAAACGGCCTAGCACGCCCCGATTGCTGGATCACGATGAGCTTGGATTGCAGTCGCTGGAACGAATTGATACCCAACAAAACGATTCCGAAAATCACTCCGATGAAATCCAGATGCCACAAGCAAAAGAGGATCCAAAGTCCGGCGCCCCATTGGCCCACGCGTGCAGAGATATCCATCGCTTTCTCGCGCGAGGTGACATAGCAAAGCAGGCTCCGGAGAATCCGTCCGCCATCGAGTGGAAACAAC
>CAILTZ010000699.1 GCA_903837255.1 uncultured Pirellula sp.
ATCCATCGGTTGCAGTACTTCGCAGTGAACCTGATCTGGCAACCGAACCCTTATTCTTTTGCCGGTGCGGAGTACCTGTGGGGCTCACGCGAAAACTATAGCCGCGATGAGTCCGACGCCAATCGCGTGATGGTCAGCTTCGGATTCCTATTGCCCTAGCTCCCTCAAACGGGGCATTCTCTTCATTTCAGGCATCGAAAAGATCCTGAATACTAAGCTCGTTGTCGAGATCTTCGCCCAAGGGTGTCCGACGCTCGCGAGTCTTAGATTCTTCCAGTTTTTCACAAATCCGATACGATAAATACCGATCGCAACTTGCCGATGGTATCGGATTCCATCGCCCCTGCTACGAAATCCTTGGATCACTATGGCCCATCAACCTCACCGCGAAAGCACTGACAAAATCCCCGTTCCCAGGGTGGCTCAGTGGCTCGTTCCGGTCAAACGCTTTATGCACATCGAAGCCACCAGCGGTGTGGTGTTGATGCTCTGCACTCTGATCGCTCTGATCATCGCCAACTCCTCCTGGAACCATGCATTCGAAAAGTTCTGGCATACCCACGTGGCTTTCGAGTTCGGCAAACTCAAAATCGATGGACACCTCGGTCACCTGATCGTCAACGATATCCTCATGACGATCTTCTTTTTCGTCGTCGGCCTGGAAGTCAAACGCGAAGCAGTCGCAGGTGAACTGCGAGATCCTCGCAAGGCTCTCTTGCCGATCGTCGGAGCCATCGGTGGGGTGGTGACTCCAGCCTTGATCTATCTGGCATTGCAATATGGACAAGAAGGCCAGCGAGGTTGGGCGATCCCGATGGCTACCGACATCGCCTTCGTCGTCGGGATCCTGGCTCTGTTCGGATCCCGCATCCCCTTTGGTCTGAAGATCTTTCTTTTGACCCTGGCGATCGTCGACGACATCTTGGCCGTGCTGGTGATCGCCACGGTCTTTACCGAAACGATCGCCTGGGGGTACTTTTTCATGGCCCTGGCTGGCTTTGCGCTTTGCGCATTGCTCAACCGCATCGGGGTCCGAGAAATCCCGATTTACGTCCTGGTCGGCGTGGCGATATGGGTAGGTTTTTACAAAGCCGGAATCCATCCGACAATCGCTGGCGTGGCCCTCGGACTCATGACCCCGGCGAGGGCCTGGATCGGCAGTAAGACTTTCCTTGAGGTCATGGCCGACTTCTGGGACCGGATTCGCGACGAACACGAACACGAGCATGAGCACGAACAAGTACCGGTCAATTTAGAACAACTTCAGTTCCTGGCCCGCGAAAGCCACTCGCCCCTGCACCGACTCGAGATGGGACTTCATCCCTGGGTTGCTTATGCCATTATGCCGATCTTCGCTTTGGCTAATGCTGGCGTCGTACTCGATCCGGTCGCACTCACCAGCGGAGTCTCCATCGCGGTGGCCATGGGTCTGGTAATCGGCAAGCCGCTAGGGATTTTTTTGTTCTGCTTCCTGGCTGTCAAATTGGGTTGGACCAGATTGCCCAGGGGGGTGAGTTGGCCGATTTTCTTAGGGGGAGCCTGCCTGGGTGGAATCGGCTTTACCATGGCGCTGTTTCTCAATGCGCTTTCCTTTCCGGTCGAGGAATTTCCAGTCTTGGAAGGAGCCGGGAAAATCGGCACGCTGCTCGGATCCGCGATCAGCGCGGTTCTCGGTACGTTGCTCCTGCTAGGTTTCACAAAAACTTCCATAGACACTCCGAACCCTTAGGATTGCTTACTAGCGAGACTTTGAGGAAGATAAAGTATCATCGAAGCGATTTACTACACCAAGAAGCTACTTTCATGACTGAACAAGAGTTCCTCAACCACCACCAGCTCGTCCGAAATCCCTTTGTCGATGAGGACGCACAGACCGACACGGTCTTTCGCGATTTTTGCATTTCAGGCACCTTTCATCCTTCTTGGAGCAAGGTTGTCGGCGACGCGAAGCAACCTGCGACGGCGATCGTTTTTGGGGCCAAGGGATCTGGCAAAACGGCGATGCGATTGCAGCTGATCAACCAAATCTCTAAACACAATTCGGAGCACCCAGATCAAAAGGTCTTTCTGGTGTGCTACGACGACTTCAACGCATACCTAGGACCTCTAGAAGAACACCTGCCTAGACGCGCTCGAGGCAATCCCGACCGGGTCTTGGGATCGCTGCGGCTATGGGACCACATGGATGCGATTATCTCCGAAGCCGTCACACAGCTTGTCGACCGTATCCTGCAACCCAACCATGCCTCGACCGTAACGACCGCCATAGGCGGGGTGACCAGCAACCCGTTGGAGATCGATCGACTCGACCGTGGCCAACGCCGCGACCTGATGCTCCTGACGGCAATGTACGATCACTCCAAGGCCAGCAATGTACGAGATCGCTTCGGCGCTTTGCAACGACGCTTGAGGTTCCGTTCATTGGCCACTTGGTATCCGTTGGTCTTTGGTGGACTGCTGAGCATCCTTGCCGCCTGGGTTTTGTACTATTTGGTCAATACCGAAACCCTCTCGCTGCTGACGAGCCTTTACTGGGTTCCTGCAGCACTCGCTGCTGCTTGGGGTTGGTACGCTTTTCGTTGGTGGGGTCGCCATCGACTCGCCAGGAAAGTTCGCAAGAATGTTCGTGTGCTCGAACGCGAGTCGAGCCAGCTTCGACCGATGCTCTTAGAGTTCAACCCCAAGGAGATCGACGAGCAACCTGCTCCGACAGCCCAACGTTCCGACGATCGCTATGCCCTGTTGGAAAAGCTTCAGTTGATTCTGCGTACCCTGGGCTATCCAGGCTTGATCGTTATCATCGATCGGGTCGATGAACCCGACTTGGTCAACGGCCAAGCCGAACGGATGAAGCAACTGGTCTGGCCTCTGATGGACAACAAACTTCTCAAGCACGAGAGTTTCGGCATCAAGATGCTCTTGCCCAACGAACTGCAACCGTATGCCGACCGCGAAACACGTGAGTTTCACGAACGAGCCCGCTTGGACAAACAGAACGTCGTGGCCTCGTTCGATTGGACCGGCGAGGCCCTCTATGATCTGTTGGCATCCAGGATGAAGGCCTGTGCAATTCCAGGAACGACTCCGTCTCCCAAGAGTTTCTTTGGAATCGATGTTTCTGAAACGAGGCTCATCGCTGCCCTACAATCGCTCAAGACGCCCAGAAACGCCTTCCGGTATCTTTATCAACTGATCGCTGAGCACTGCAAACGCTTCCGTTCCGAAGCCCCGAATTTCCAGATCTCTAGCGAGCTTTTCGAAAGCACCCTAGCTCTGTACCAATCCGAAGACCGACGCAAGTCCTAGTCCATGGCCGATCCTGTGTCCATCAGCTCGGTTCCCTTGGTAGGCGTGGCGGTCAACACCTCGCTGGCTTGTCTGAAAATACTCGCCGGAGTCTTTGGTAACTCCTACGCTCTGATCGCTGACGGGATCGAATCGACGGCCGATATCGTTTCGAGTTTGGTCGTCTGGGGCGGCCTGCGAGTGGCGGGCACTCCGGCCAACGAACGCCACCCCTATGGGTATGGAAAGGCCGAAGCCCTCGCCGGGGTTGTCGCGGCCCTAGGGATCTTGGGCGCCGCGGGAATCATCGCCGTTCAGGCCATCCGCGAGATCCTCACACCGCACCACTTGCCCCATTGGTCAACGCTCTTGATCTTGCTCTTGGTCGTTGCGGTCAAAGAGACCCTGGCGCGTTGGACCAATCGCGTGGGAGAACAAGCCGACAGTGTGGCCCTTCAAGCCGACGCTTGGCATCATCGGGCAGATGCCGTATCGAGCTTGGCTGCCTTCATCGGTATCTCGATTGCCCTGATCGGTGGCCCTGGCTACGAGCCAGCCGACGATTGGGCCGCCTTGGTGGCTTGCACGGTGATCGCCTACAGCGGCCTGCGTCTCTTGTACATCACCTCGCGTGATATCCTCGATGCGGCTCCTCCGAAAGAAGTCGAACAGCAAGTTCGCTCGGTAGCTTTGCAAGTCCCCGGCGTCCGGGCCGTCGAGAAATGTAGAATTCGAAAAAGTGGCACCGCGTTGTTTGTCGAAATCCATGTCGAAGTCGACGGTCATGCGACGGTCGACGAAGGTCACCGCATCGGGGGCACAGTCCGCAGCAGGCTCAAGTCGGCAGGCTTAAGAATCGCCGATGCCTTTGTCCATATAGAACCCTATTGTGCGGTAGAATGAAGTCCTAGAAAAACCGCGTTTCGAAATCGAAGGATTTGCTTCCATGTTCCTGCCGCTAATTATTTTGACTGTGGTCTTCAACCCAGCGACTTCAGATCGATCGATTCTTTGTTTGGGTGATTCTTACACGATCGGGGAGGGAGTTGAGCCCAAGGAGCGATGGCCGATGCAAATGGTTGAGCTTTTGAAAGCCAAGGGCATCGAGTTGGACGAACCGAAAATCGTCGCAAAGACCGGTTGGACGACCGACGAATTGCAAGCGGAACTCGATCGCCCCATTGCGTTGAACCGCACGTACGATTGGGTCACCCTTCTAATCGGTGTCAACAACCAGTACCGTGGTCGAGATGTCGAGGTCTATCGCAAAGAGTTCCGACAACTACTCGATTTTGCGATCGAAAAAGCTGGAGACAATCCGAGCCGAGTGATCGTCTTGAGCATCCCCGATTGGGGGGTTACACCGTTTGCTGCCGACCGTGACGTCGAGAAGATCGCTCGGGAGATCGATCGGTACAATCAGGTTCAGCGTGAAGAGAGCCTAGCGAAAAAAGCCCATTTTGTCGATATCACCGATATCACCCGAAAGGCCAAAGAAGATCCCGATGGACTTTTGGTTTCGGACAAACTACATCCTTCGGGCGCGATGTACCAGTTGTGGGCTCAGCGGGTTACAAAGATCCTCGTCGATCAGGTTACCCCTAAACGTTCCGGCGAATAGTCTTTAAAGCTGCCGCTTTGAACCGATGCTTGCAGAGCGTCAATGGCTCGCTCAACATCGCAAGCTTGGTTGTAGAGCGGAGCGAAACCCAAGCGAATCACATCTGGCCCCCGAAAATCAGGGATCACTCGGTAGCCTCGCACCAAGTCTTGGGTGATCTGCCAACCTTGAGGATGTGATACCGAAACATGGGAGCCCCGCATCGAGGCATCGCGAGGCGTGGCCAGCCTGTAGCCCAACGCCCCCAAAGACCTGTCAAAACCTTGGATGAAATACTCGCTCAAAGCGATCGATCGCTCTCGGATCCAATCCAATCCAGCTTCGAGGATCAGATCCAATCCAGGCTCGATTGCCGAGGTGGAAAGCACCGGTGGGGTTCCAACCAAAAAACGTTCGATCCGAGGATGGGGCTCATAGTCCAAGCCGAAAGCGAAGGGTTCGGCTGCACCAAACCAACCTGCGATGGGATTTTCCAGGATCCTATGCAAGTCGCTCTTTAGGTACAGGAATGCAGGGGCACCGGGTCCACCGTTGAGATACTTGTAGGTGCAGCCCAC
>CAILTZ010000700.1 GCA_903837255.1 uncultured Pirellula sp.
GATCTCGGCCCGCATCGCCGTTGATGCGCGGTGTACGGCTAAATTCACCCATCCAAACAATGCAGGTATCTTCCAGGAGCCCTCGCTCTTCGAGGTCCGAAGTCAATGCAGCCATGGCTTTGTCCATAACCGGCAGACGATCGTTCTCGAGTGTGCGGAAGATGTTTTGGTGGTTGTCCCAACCTCCCAAATCCACTTCGACGAAAGCCACACCGGATTCGACCAACCTTCTTGCCAGCAAACAACCTTGGCCAAATCCGTTTGTGCCATAGCGCTCTTTGACATCCGTCGGCTCTTTGTCGACCTGAAAGGCTTCCATCTGCTTGCTGGTTAGCAAGTCAAAGGTCTTGCCTAACACCTTGCGATGGTCTTCCAAAACCCCGCCTCGGTTTTGGCTGATGAAGGAGTTTTCGATCGTTTCCAGGGCAATTCGGCGTTGATTGAGCCGATCGGAATCGACGCTCATCTCCAGATTGCGCACACGACCGTTGCTTGTGACATTGAAGGGTGCCCAAGACATTCCCAGAAACCCTGGGCCTTCGCTGGCTCCACCCACGGCGACAAACGGAGGAATCTCAAGATCCGGTCGCTGGGAAATCAGTTCGTGTGCCACGACCGAACCGTAGCTCGGATAGTCGACGTTCGCATCGGGCACGTATCCGGTGTGCATGTAGTAGCGACCTCGATTGTGGTCGGCTTCTCGGGTGCTCATCGAGCGAATAATCGCCATGTTGTGCATCTGCTGAGCCATCAAAGGCATGTGCTCGCTAATCTGAACGTCCCCTGACGTACTGATCGCCTTGAACGGGCCACCGTTGTCGGTGCCAGGCTTAAGGTCCCAAATGTCCATGGTCGACGGACCGCCACCCATCCACAGCAAGATGCAGGATTTACGGTTCTTTTTTAGCGTGTCGGCATGCACGCGCAAAGAATGCCCGAGCGATAACGAGGTACCCAACATGGCGCTTGCGCCGGCCATGTGCGACATAAAATGTCGGCGAGACATCCCGTTGGGAGTTGAAAATCGATTCCACATAGCGATGCACCTTTTGAAAAGAAATTTAGTGGTTGAAAATGAACTCGTTGCTGTTGAGGATCGCCCACCACATGTCTTGGAGCATTCCCCCAACCTCTCCCTTGCGAGCCACCAGAATCTGGGTCGCAACAGCTAACTCTTCAGGACGCGGCCTACGCCCCATCCCTGCGATGAACAAAAACTGGACCTTCTCCTGCGGTGTTCCCTTGCCGGTGCTGAGCTGATGGAGCCAAGTCCCCGGTTCGAGCGAAATCGCCGCCCGAATCAAATCCCCGTTGAACATCATGAGCCCTTGGGGGATCGAGCCATTGAAGGTCGTCGTCTCGTCTCCCTCGTCGGTCCCAAAGGCGACGATGAACTGACGCATCCACTCCTCGCGTCTTCGTTGCTGCTCCTCCAAATTCCCCTTGCGATTGGCTTGGGTCGCCACGGCCAATGACGCATACAACTGCTCGGCCGACATCTGGCGAGTGTAGAAGTGACTGAACTTGGGCAGCTCTCCCATCGAAGGATCGTCCGACTCGTTGTCCTTGGTCATCCTCGACGACAATTGATAAGGCTTGGATAATGTGATCCAAACGATTAGCTGCTTGAGATCGTAACTGTTCTCGCGGAAATCCTTGGCAAGGGACTCAAACAGGTCGATGTTCACCACGGGATTATGCGGCCCGAGATCATCGATCGGCTTGGTAAAGCCATAGCCCAAGAAATGCGCCCACATCCGATTGACGATGGTCTTGTCGAGGAAATCACTTTCCATCATCAAGTTGCCTAACTCGCCTCGACGATTGACCTCGGAGACATAACCGCTTTTGCCAGTCGCCGTGCCGTCGACAAAAACCGGATACGCTACCTTGGTTACTCCGTTTCGAAGGGCGTAATAAATCTCAGCTTTGTCCGGATGGGAACCTTCGCCATCAAAGTCCTCGTTAACAAGTTCGATGTGGTCGATATCGTTGGTCCCTTTGACAAACCGGCGCAGGGCTCGAGTTTGACGGAAGAAGGCGTTGAACTCCCAGAACTTTTGTTGCTTCCACTGATTAAACGGGTGGTTGTGGCACTGGGTGCATTGAACTTGGAGGCCCAAAAAGATCTTCGAAACCGCCGCAGTGGCTTGAACGCCTTTCTCTTCGTTGACCTTCATCGCCAAGAAGTTCGCGGCCCCATTGAAGTTCTCAGTACCGGGTTTGGTTGAGCCGGTGGCTGTGACCAATTCATGAACCATGGTGTTGTAGGGCTTGTTGTTGGCGAAACAGTCCCGCAGGTACTTTTGCATCCCTGGGCGACTCGTCAGCGAACGTTCTTCCATGCCACCGTTGCGACCGATCAGGATGTTGGTCCAAATC
>CAILTZ010000701.1 GCA_903837255.1 uncultured Pirellula sp.
GGAGCACGAGTAGGAGCACGAGCACGAGCACGAGTAGGAGCACGAGTAGGAGCACGAGCACGAGCACGAGCACGAGCACGAGCACGAGCACGAGTAGGCGCGTGCTTACTCCTTACTCCTTACCCCGTCGTTCCGAGTCCGCTGGCGATCGCATTGACGGTCAAAAGCAACTGTGGAATCAATTGCTCGGCCTCTTTGGTCTGCTGCATGCGATGGTAACTCCGCCACATCTTGAGCAAATCGATCTGCTGATAGTGCAACACGCGCAAACCGCTCGACCGGAGATTCATCATCCGCTGGATGTTTGGACGCCGCTGGGATAACGGCCCTCCGTAAATGAGCTCGATCATTTCCCGCGTCCGCTGCAATTCGCTCTCAATCGTCCCCATAAAGGATCCTCGCAGCGAGTCATCCTCGACCATGCTCGCATAGGCTCGCATGATCTGCAGGTCCGTAGCTGCTAAACTCGTCGCAACATTGCTTATCAGGTAATGACAAGGTGCCCAGCGATTCATCGTGTGTTTCAATTCTTCGAAGTTCTCCGGCGCGGTCTGCTGCAACTTCTCCAACGCAGTTCCTACACCAAACCAGCCTGACAAAAAGAATCTGGCTTGTCCCCAACTGAACACCCAAGGAATCGCTCGCAGGTCCGCAAGCGACTGCTGCCCGGTGCGCCTCGAAGGCCGCGAACCGATGCGACTCTGCTCGATCGCATCGATCGGTGTGGCTTGCCGAAAAAAGCTCACAAACCCCTCGCGATGGATCAGCTCGGTATAAGTTTCCCTAGCCCATCCTGCCAACTCCGTTAATGAATCCTCAAGAGGATGCTCGCTGGAATCTGTTTGCAAATCCAACAACGTCTTTCTGGCAACCCCCGCCAAGAACAGCTCCAAGTTGTAGATCGCCGTGGACTGATGCGCATACTTCTGAGGAATCGTCTCTCCCTGCTCGGTCAAACGCAAATCGCCCCGGAGCGACTCGCTAGGAAGCGATTGAATAAACCGATTCGTCGGACCTGCTCCCCGGCTGATCGTCCCCCCGCGTCCATGAAAGAAACGGACCCTCACCCCGTACATCTTCCCGACCCGCACCAACTCCCTCTGCGCACGGCGCAGGTTCACCAGACTTGCCAGGATCCCACCATCCTTGTTGCTGTCGCTGTACCCAATCATCACTTGCCCAACGGCGTCGCTATCCCCGCGCTGATGCTGAATCGATCGCATACTTCGCTGCGTTATCGGATGACGCAAAAACGCATCGTAAATCTCCGGACTGTGATGCAAATCGTCCACCGTCTCGAACAAGGGTACCACAGGCAACGGACACTCCAAGCCATCGGCGGTCTCTCGCATCAATCCAACTTCTCTGGCTAACAAATACACGACTAACAAGTCCGACGCGTTGCGTGTCATGCTCACTATCAAACATCCCAAACCGTCACACCCATACGCGGCACTGTATTCCTTGAGCACACGCAGCGACGAGAGAACCGCGTCGGCTTCCTGCCCCAGCGAAACGTCCGGTCTAGCAAACGGACGCTTGGACTCCAGTTCCCGATGAAGCAACTCCAATCGCTCGGCTTCGGTCCATTGCGAAAAATTCGTACGGCTAAAGCCTGCCGCCACAAGCAACTGCTCAACCGCCCGATCGTGGAAAGCGCTATTCTGGCGAACATCGAGCACCGCCAAGTGAAACCCAAATGTCTGTACCACTCGCATTAGCGGTTGCACTGCATACTCGGCGACCCGCCGCTGACCAGAGGCGACCAGGCTCTGGTACAAAAGCTTCAAGTCACCCAACAGTTCGGCGTATCGCTGGTAGGTTGGCGGTGCATCCACCGTGATCTTGTTTAGCGATTCGTCTACCTTGGGCAACCTGGCAAGCATCGTATTGATGAACTGCCGCCAAGGCTCGTTCGGATTTCGATCAATCGCTCGCTTGCCAGCAGCCCCCAACCGATCCGCTGCCGAGGCCAAAGCCTGCAGGAACTCCGGATTGGGCCTCTGCCAATAGGCCGAAAGACTCAGCAGACGCGCAAGTTGCTGCAGCTGACGCTGCACCAGTCCCAGAGCACTGCTACGCAGCTCGAGCAAACTCTGGCGAGTCACCTCGGCTGTCACCAAAGGATGCCCATCGCGATCCCCCCCAACCCAGGTCCCAAAGGTCAAACTAGGAAACACCAACGGGTCATCAAACACCGACGGATCCAAGCCCACGGCGGTCCAAGCCTTGCGCAACCGCTGATCCAACGGACGCAACACCGCCGGAAATACCTGCGTCAAATAGTCCAAGACGTTGCGGCGCTCGGACTGGATATCCGGCTTATCCAGATAGATCTCGCCGGTTCGCCACAGAATGGCTAACAAGGCTTTGACGGCAAAGTCGTTCTCCTCGCTCAATGGATGCTCGCCTGCGCCAGTCTCACTGGCTAATTGACGATGCAGTTGTAACCGTTCGTAGAGACGGCGGTGATGGGCTAACACCGTCGCTCGCTTGGCTTCCGTCGGATGCGCAGTCAATACCAACTCGACTCGCAACTTGGGCAACTCTTTGGCGATCTGCTCGGCCGTCCATCCCTGCTCCTTGAGCTTCCGGAGCGAATCACCCCATAACGCTGGCAAAGCATCCATGCCCGACTGCTGCTCGATCGAACTGCGAAACTGATCGGCCGCATTCTGCTCTGCCATCCCCAGTAGCTGGAACGCAATCGAATAAGCCTGGGTCAAATGCACCGACTGGCTCAGTCCCCCAGCCGGGAGCAAAACCTCGCTAGAGACAGGCAAAAGACCAGCAAGTGCGCTTTCACCGGATTCCTCAAGCACCTCACGAAAGCAAGCCAATATCCAATCCCATTGGCTTCGAAGAATCTCCTCATTCAGCGCCAAAACACTTTCAACAACCATCGAATAGGTTCCAAAATAGCGAGTTAACATGCGTGAGAGGAGCCCCTACTTTAGCCGTTTTCTACTAGGTTTACCACTCGCAATGCCTCAAACCAATCTTCTAAATGAATCCCGCTGGTGCTCGCCGATGGCTCAGAGCTTGGACTCAAGCACGGTAGTCACTTGGATTTCAACCAAGGCCACTTCAACGGCTACCAACTCGATAAGCCCAACGAACACTACGGACTTTGCAGTCGCCCGGCAAACGGCAATGCCCACATGAGCAACCTCTTGCTGTTGATGGCTCAGCGGATGGGAGTCGAAATGGACCAATTTGCCGACAGCAATCGAGCGATTGAATTGTAAGTGAATTGTAAGTTCGCAGATCAATGCGATCTCAAACCCATGGGCACCTATCCCAACGACCGGTGACTGATGAAAAACTCTACTTGCTTAACCACCTTTTTGTATTTCGTTCTTTCCCTGGGTGCTTGCGTTTTTGCTGACGAGCCTTATCGGCCCGAGGCTGGCAAGTTTCCGGCTATCGAAAAGGCACATAGTTATCGCGGCGAGTTGGTGTTTGTGGATCATGCCAACCGTCGAGGGAGCATCCGGTTGCAAGGTTCGGGGATGTTTTTCCGCAACGATCCGCATCCTTTCGCCATGCTGCCTTACGGCATGATCCGCTACCGAGGCGCGCCTGCCGATCTGCGGGATATCCCCCTCGGGACCGTGATGCACGTTCGAGCATTTCTTCCACCCGATCCCAAGATCTCCAGCGTGCCTGTCTTGCCCGTGGACAACAAGGATAAAGACGCAAACCACAACCGTGGGGCCGGAATACTCCCCGCCGAAAACCACGTACTATTGCTCGAGGACGAGCTGAGTTACTGCCAGCGCGAGGGCAAGGTCTGGAAGCTCAAAGAGCTCGATATTCAAAACTTACAGGGCAGCCTCGTCGCGTGTCGTGAAGCGAAACAAGGGGGCGAGGGCAAGCCGAACGAAGAGAAGCCGAACGAAGAGAAGTTCACCTTCGATGCCTCGACTCGCATTTGGCGCGGTCGAGAATGCCTTGGGATCGAGGATTTGATCGACCAGGGGTTGTGGCCTTCGGAAGGAAAGAAGTCCTTGGCAGACCAATCCGTATTGTTGGGGATTACCTGGAAGCCAACCCCGGGGGGTGTGTTCACTCGCTTTCATGTTTCCGACATTTGGTTCGACGACGTGGCCACGGAGCGAGCCGCACACCATCAGACCCAGACGCACAACGCGTTCATCAAAAGCCGCTGGATGCCCGCTTGGATCGATTCGGTCGAGTATGGCAAGTTTGGGCAAGCGACGGTTACGGCCACCCTCTTTGGGGGCATGGACCCATCGCTCTATGCAGATTTCAAACAGAGTGTTCCGGCGATGATGGGTTCGGTTGAAAACACGCTCAAGCATACTCATGGTGCTTATGGACCAGCGCACATGGCATCCAGAGGCTCGATCGTGGAGGTGATTCAGGCACCTGGAGAGCCGCCTCTTGGCAGCAGTGGAATCCAAATCAAGTTGGATACGGATTTGATCATAGAGGGGATTAGGCCAGGACGGATTGTGCGAGTTCGGCCCAACAACTGGCCGCTGGTCGAGTTACCTCGCGAGGAGTACTTGAACGACGCCGAGAACCTTGAGGAGCGATTCCCATCCCCGGCGATCTTCCCCAAGTACTGAAACATTGTGCTACAGGCATCTAACCACTGAAGTCTTGCGACTCCAGCTACGGATGCAAGGCGCCAGCTACGGGCCGTGAGCCGCATGGCGCCAGCCGCGGGTGATTGCCAGGACACGGCCAAAGCCCCTTCTAGCAGGCTCATTGGATTTCAGCCAAGCACGCGTTGTTTTCGATCAGCGTTCGCCCCTTCGTTTCGGAGCCCAGAACTCAAGCGATGTGCATGGGACAACTCACTGATTGAGGACCAATAGCAGATTTCCCCAGCATTTAACGTGCGATTGCTCTGTTTTACAACCGGCTCACTGATTTCCGGATAGAATCCCGCAGTAGCTTCAATGGTCAGCTGCAAATGTCGCATTCCCCCGATCAATGCATATAAAAACCAATTCTTATTGGGGCCAAGGGCCTTCATTGAATTGACCAATCCATCACGAGGTATCCACTATGAAACGATTCGAGCTTCTACTTCTCTTTGTGTTCTTGGTTGTCGTTGGTTCAGATCCATTGTCTGCGCAGACCACGAAGCCCAATATCCTTGTCATTATGGGTGACGATATAGGTATTTACAACCTTAGTACGTACCATCAGGGGATGATGGGGTACAGCACGCCAAATATTGACAGGATTGCCAATGAAGGCGGAAAGTTCATGAACTACTATGCCCAGCAGAGTTGCACCGCTGGTCGCTCGGCGTTTATCACCGGTCAGCTTCCGTTTAGAACCGGACTGAGCAAGGTGGGACTCCCAGGTGCCGACCTTGGTCTACGCAAGGAAGATCCAACGATCGCAGAGTTGCTCAAGCCTCTGGGGTACACAACCGGACAGTTCGGTAAAAATCATCTTGGTGACAAGGATGAGTTCCTTCCATCCAATCACGGCTTCGATGAGTTTTTCGGAAACCTCTATCACCTTAATGCCGAGGAAGAGCCTGAAAACGAGGACTATCCGAAGAGCCCCGATTTTAAAAAGAAGTTCGGTCCCCGAGGTGTGATCCATAGTTACGCCGATGGCAGGATCGAGGATACCGGCCCGTTGACCAAAAAACGCATGGAAACGATCGACGAGGAAGTGCTTGACGCCACGCAGGATTTCCTTTCACGCGCGAAGAAATCCGAAAAACCATTTTTCTGCTGGTTCAACACGACTCGAATGCACAATTTCACTCATGTAAAAGAAGAGAGTCTCGGTAAGACAGGACTTGGTTTCTACGCCGACGGTATGGTCGAGCACGATGCTCTTGTTGGCAAGCTGCTCAAGACCCTTGATGATCTTAACCTGGATAAAAACACCATTGTCATCTACACAACGGACAACGGTCCGATGGTTTGCCTATACCCCGACGCTGGTACGACACCCTTCCGCGGCGAAAAGAACACCAATTGGGAAGGGGGTTGGCGTGTTCCTGCAATGATACGTTGGCCAGGTGTGATCAAACCAGGCACAACGTTCACCGATATTTTCGCAGGCGAAGATTGGCTTCCCACCATTTTAGCAGCTGCAGGAGATTCGAATATCAAGGAAGAACTCCTCAAGGGACATAAGGCTGGCGACAGGAGCTTCAAGGTCCATCTCGACGGATATAACCAAGTGGATTACCTGTCTGGCAAGAGTCCGAAAGGGAAACGCGATGAGTTTTTCTTTTTCAGCGATGATGGGGATCTTCTTGCCTTACGTTACCAGCGATTGAAAATCCACTTCATGATCCAGGAAGCCACAGGCATCGATGTCTGGCGCCGACCTTTCACCACACTGCGGGCCCCGATCTTCTTTGATCTGGAAGTGGACCCGTTTGAGCGAGGCCAAGAGGGCATGGGTTACAACGATTGGTGGTACCGCCGATCCTACATGGCCGTACCGATTCAAAACATCGTTGGCAAGACGCTGATGACCTTCAAGGATTTCCCACCTCGACAGAAGCCTGCGAGTTTCACGATTGATCAAGCGATGGAGGCTCTTACTCGCAGCACTTCGCAGGGCAGCAAATGATCGCATGACGCTTTCATCGAGCCGCGACAAACTCCTCTCTAATATCGGTAGATGTATGAAATCCATAGCTACGTTTGGCGTCTGCATAGTCCTTTTCATTATGCTTTTTTCAAGGACTCAGGCGCAAGAGATTCTGCCCTTTCCTCCGGCACCTTCGGGATCCACTCCTGGACTGACAATACAGGATTCTGTTTACAAGAAACGCGCTGAGCCAAAGCGTCTTGCGGAAGGTGCGCCGAATATTCTCGTCATCTTGATGGATGATGTAGGGCCAGGTACGCCCTCGACCTATGGCGGTGAAATTAACACGCCAACGCTTGATCGCGTATCGAAGATGGGAATTTCCTTCAATCGCTTTCATTCCACCGCGATGTGCTCGCCTACGCGAGCCGCGCTTCTTACTGGGCGAAATCACACGCGAGTAGGAAATGGTCAGATCGCGGCGATCGCAAACGACTTTGATGGTTTCAGCGGGACAATTCCAAAGTCGTCTGCAACCGTTGCCGAGGTTCTGAAGAACTATGGTTACAATACCGGTGCGTGGGGCAAGTGGCACAACACACCCGAGGAACAGATCACTTCCAAGGGACCGTTCGATTATTGGCCGACGGGTTACGGCTTTGAGTATTTCTATGGCTTTCTTGCTGGTGAGGCCTCGCAATACGAGCCAACTCTGACCCGCAATACCAGTGCCGTCACCGAGCATCTTCCCAAAGGGTATCACTTTACCGATGACATTGCCTCGGACGCAATCAAGTGGTTGCGTGAGCAAAAGGCTTATGCGCCAGACAAGCCCTTTCTGATGTATTGGGCACCGGGCGCTTCGCACGGTCCGCATCAGGTGATGAAGGAATGGGCCGACAAGTACAAGGGCAAGTTCGACGATGGCTGGGATGAGTATCGCGAGCGTGTTTTCGTACGAGCCAAGGCCAAGGGTTGGATTCCACAGAACGCCCAACTAACTCCACGGCCAACTTCCATGGCATCTTGGGATTCGATTCCCGATGAGGAAAAGCCGTTTCAGCGTCGTCTGATGGAAGTTTTCGCAGGCTTCACTGAACATGCGGACTACAATGCGGGCCGGCTTATTGACGAAATTGAGAAACAAGGCAAACTCGACAACACTCTGATTTTCTATGTCTGGGGCGATAATGGTTCATCCGCAGAAGGTCTCTATGGGACCATTAGCGAACAGCTCGCTCAGAACGGTATCCCTACCAAGATCTCCCAGCATTTGAAGGCACTGGATGAACTTGGTGGCCTTGATGCTCTAGGCGGCCCAAAAACTGATAACATGTATCATGCTGCTTGGGCCTGGGCAGGAAGCACGCCCTACAAATCGACTAAGCTTGTCGGTGCACACTTCGGTGGCACCCGACAGCCGATGGCTATCGCTTGGCCGAAGCGAATTATAGCCGATCCGACAGCAAGGCCCCAGTTTCATCACGTCATCGATATCGTTCCAACCATTTACGAACTGACCAAGATCACCCCACCGAAAGTGGTGAATGGGTTCGAGCAAGATTCGCTCGATGGCGTTAGCATGGTTTACTCCTTTGGCGATGCAAAGGCACCGGGGAATCGCAAGACCCAGTTCTTTGACATCATGGCCAGCCGTGGCATTTACCACGACGGTTGGTTCGCCAGCGCTCCGGGCCCGCGCGAGCCCTGGGTTGGCGGGATACCAAAAGGTATCAAGGAATGGTCGCCATTAACGGACAAGTGGGAGCTCTATAATATCGACGAAGATTGGAGCCAAGCAAACGATCTCGCCGGTAGCAATCCAAAGAAGCTTGAGGAGATGAAGTCGCTTTTCCTGCTCGAATCCACCAAGAACAAAAACTTGCCAATCGGCGGCGGTTTATGGTCCACAGCGATGTTCCATCCAGAGGACGCCCCAGCATCATCACTCACCGAATGGACTTTCGATAGCCCCATGACTCGTATGCCAGAGTCGGCAGCCCCCAAACTTGGCAAGGTCGATAGCTTGGTCACGATGGAAATCGAAATGCCGTCGGATGGCAACGGAGTCCTCTACGCGCTGGCAGGCTTTTCTGGAGGCCTCACTTGCTATGTAAAAGACGGTTTCCTCTGTTACGAGTTTAACTTGTTCGAGGTCCAGCGAACGAAGCTGAAGTCCAAAGAAAAGATTCCCGTCGGCACGGCGAAAATAGAGATCGAATCGAAATTGGTAGCCAAGATCGGTGGACCGATGGATGTTTCACTGAAGGTCAACGGCAGGGAAGTGGCGCAAGGCCAAGTACCAGCCGCGATGTCGCTTCACTTCACCTCCAATGCGACGTTTGACATAGGGACAGATTTGGATTCGCCAGTCTCGCTCGATTACTTTGACCAAGCACCCTTTGCATTCAACGGGACAATCGGTGCAACAACGATCAAATACCTCAAGAAGTAAGCAGGCCGGTAGCATCGCTTGCGGCCCGTGCGAGAATGATGATCCCAAGCGATAATACTTTCGAATAACCTCTCCGCATGCCAACCATGAAAATAACAGTAGCATTTATCGCCTTATTCTATAGCTTATCCCACGTGTCCTTGGTGGTCGCGCAAGACGACGGATCGGTACTTCCTTTCCCGATGCCTCCTTCGGCAAGTACGGCTGGGCGGACATTGCAGCAGTCGGTACACAAAAGACGCGTCGAGCCAAATCGTTTGGCCAAGGACGCGCCCAATGTCCTGATCGTTCTCATTGATGACGCAGGTTTTGGCGTACCTGATACGTTTGGTGGTTTTGCTCACACTCCCACACTTACGCGATTAAAAAACGAAGGTATTAGTTACAATCGCTTTCACACGACCTCTATCTGCTCACCCACACGTGCTTCACTTCTAACGGGTCGCAATCATCAACGAGTCGGCAATGGTACGATCGCTGAACGCGCCGTGGACTGGGATGGATATACCGGTGTCATGCCAAAGACTTCGGCAACGGTTGCTGAGGTCCTGAAGAACTATGGTTATAAAACGTCTGCATTCGGAAAATGGCATAACACGCCTGCGGATCAGACAACGGCGATGGGTCCGTTTACCTATTGGCCAACAAGCTACGGATTTGAGCATTTCTATGGGTTTTTGGCTGGCGAAACATCGCAGTGGGAACCTCGGCTAGTCGAGAATACAACCGCGATCGAACCGCCCCAGGATGAATCGTATCACTTGACCGAAGACATGGCGGACAAAGGAATCACCTGGCTGAAAAAGCATCGAGCATTCGCACCTGACAAACCGTTCTTCATGTACTGGGCTCCGGGTGGCGTGCACGGACCCCACCATGTGACTCAAGATTGGGCCGACAAGTACAAGGGTAAGTTTGACCAAGGCTGGGAGAAGCTTCGCGAAGAAATATTCGCTCGACAGAAGAAGCTAGGCTGGATTCCAGTCGACACCGAGCTTACTGCTCGTGACAAAACGATGCCGGCCTGGGCTGATATCCCCGAATCTGAACGAGCATTTCAAACTCGCTTGATGGAGATCTACGCTGGCTTCGTTGAACACACCGATGCTCAAGTTGGGAAGCTCGTAGAGCACCTAGATCGAACCGGCCAACGCGACAATACGATCATCTTCTACATCTGGGGCGACAACGGATCATCGGCCGAAGGGCAGAATGGTTCTATCAGCGAGCTACTTGCACAGAATCAAATCCCTAACACAATCTCACAGCAGATCAAGGCACTCGATGAACTCGGCGGTCTCAAAGCTCTCGGTGGTTCATTGACCGACAATATCTATCACGCCGGTTGGGCGTGGGCAGGAAGCACTCCGTTCAAAGCGACTAAGCTAGTCGCCTCGCACTTCGGCGGGACGCGGAACCCACTGGTGATTTCATGGCCTAAAAAGATCAAGCCCGATAACACGCCTCGATCGCAGTTTTATCATGTCAACGATATCGCACCAACGCTTTACGAAGTTCTCGGCATTACGCCTCCAAATAGCGTTAATGGTTTCGAACAAGATCCCATCGATGGCGTAAGCATGTTGCCGTCCTTCCATGACTCCATGGCACCGGAGAACAAACATGTTCAGTACTTTGACAACAATGGTAGCGATGGCATCTACAAGGATGGTTGGTACGCATGCACATTCGGTCCGCTAACCCCTTGGTTGAATGCGCAAAAAGGGCTCGCAGATTGGGACTCATCGAAGGACGTCTGGGAACTGTATGACCTTACGAAGGACTTTTCGCAAAAGAATGACCTAGCAAATGAGCATCCCGAAAAGCTCGATGAATTGAAGAAGCTTTTTCTGGAGCAGGCCAAGGAAAACAAGGTCTTTCCCATCGGCGCTGGCATTTGGCTTCGCATTCATCCCGAGGACCGAATCAAGTCGCCATATACCAGTTGGAGCTTTGATGACTCCACCACGCGTATGCCCGAATTCACGGCACCCGCAGTTGGTAACAGCAACAATACCGTGACGATTGAACTCGAGTGCGGCCAGAACGCCAGCGGAGTCCTCTATGCACTTGGTGGAGCTGGCGGTGGACTCACTTGTTACATGGATACCGGATATCTAGTTTTCGAATACAACCTGATGATCATCGATCGTTCGATTGCCAAGTCGCAAGAGAAGATCGCTCCTGGGAAGCATACCATCGTTGTGAACACCAATTTAAAGGGACCACGTCCGGGCGCGCCTGCTGATATCGTGATGAGTGTCGATGGAAAAGAGGTTGCGAGAACAAGTCCTAAAATGACAGTTCCTGCTGCTTTCACCGCAAGTGAAAGTTTCGACGTTGGTGTGGACCTCGGCTCGCCAGTTTCGAGAGATTATTTCGAGCGACGACGCTTTCGATTCGAAGGAAAAATAACGAAGGTAGATGTAAAAATTAAGGCAGAACCCAAATAGTAAAGCCTGTTGGGTTACGATGGTCCTGGCCTACCGTGGTGCTCGACCTTCGGTGCTTTGATGCTCATGGCGATCTTTCCCAAGTACTGAAACATTGTGCATCAAGCATCCAACAGCTGAAGTCTTGCGACTCCAGCTACGGATGCAAGGCGGCAGCCGCGGGCCGTGAGCCGCATGGCGCAAGCCGCGGGTGATTGCCAGTACACGGCCAGAGCCCCTTATAGCAGGCGCATTGGATTTCAGCCATGCACGCGCTCTTTTCGTCAGCCAACCGACTTGGGACCACACCCAGAGACCACCAAGCGTCAGAAAAAACATATCGATCTGAAGGTGGCTTTTCCCGCCATTTCAGCCAGGATCGGCAATCCCTTGAAAGTGAGTGTAAGTGTTGCAAACGAAAGAAATTGCCAAAGGTGAAACTCCATCGCGAAAGGGACTTGGAACCCCATTTCCCCAAATAGGGTATGTTCTGTTCAAGATCCCACGCAATCATTGGACCGATCCAGCCAACGTGCGATTGCCCTAGGACACTAGCCGATCGGAATGGAGGACGACGCTTTCGGACCCGCCGCATCGCGAACTCCTTTTTATCGTCCTGATCATCCTCTCTAAAATCTTTTTCAAAACGGAACTCGCAATTCAATTGCGTAAGTCGATGACGGACCTCACCTTTTTATCATCCGTCGGACCCGCTGAGCAAGTGCATCTCAAAAGCACGCCATTGGTCTCTTCACCGTTGTACGACAAGGATCGCGTAGCGGGGGAGGTGAACGAGAGGATTCGCACCGGTGTTTATGATGGTTACGAGGCAGAGCTCTGCCTCGACAATCCAGCCCTTTGCTCTGCGGCTGTCTTCCAACCGTACAAAGTTGAATCGGGATACGTTTTCGAGATTCAGAGCAATTCTTGGAACGAAATTCCAGATGAGGTCCAGAATGCCGTCGTGCGACAAATCGTATATTCCACATGGGGACACCCCAAACGTGCAGATTCGCCAATAGACGTGGTGATCAAGGACGATCCATTAGAGGCCTCTCCGTTGAGCTACTTGGCGCCGAAAACCGCCGAATGTTACTTGCGATTCGCACAACCGGATTCTCTTGTGGGTGCCAAGGGGGGCGACGCCTACGGGCCGAACTGCTGGTTCACTGCGATCTCAGCTCTCGCCGATCATCGTTCGACCTATGCCCGCGCGCAATTGCTTTTCCCCTCAGCATGGGACAAGTCCAGATTCATGGGGCCAACAGAGTTCCGCCTTCACTTGCAGCAATTCACCCAAGTGCAAGAGCCTCAGTTCGGAGACATTATACGATATTACACCGAGGAGCCCATCTACGGTGGTTTCCACAACCTGATATATGGTGGCGAAGTCCATGCTGCTGTCTATGTTGGAATAGAATCGTATGCATCTACGGAAGGTCAAAGCGAACAACGAGAGATAGCTCTTACCAAAAACGGACGTAGCGATCTGGATTTCTTAATTTTTCAAGATGTTCACTCATTGGACGAAACCTATCTATCTCCTCCAAGCGTCAACCCCGCCGAAACGGAAGGCCAGCGGATCAAGAAGGGTTATTTCAGGGTCAAACGCGGAGCCTCGGTACTTGACCCTGTCGAGTACGGCAAGCTCTCGAC
>CAILTZ010000702.1 GCA_903837255.1 uncultured Pirellula sp.
ACCGGATTGTTTTTGGTTCTGCGCGAGAGGACTTGGATCACTCGACGGATTTCGTTGTCTCGACCGATGACCGGATCGAGTTTGTTCTTCGAGGCTTGAGCGACTAGATCGACGCCGTACTTTTCGAGGGCTTGGAATTTTCCTTCCGGACTTTGGTCGGTAACACGGGCGCTGCCCCTTACGGTTTGCAGACCTTGAAGGATGTCTTTTTCGTTAATGCCAAAAAGTCGCAAAAGTTCCGAGGTGTTTTTGTCCGCCTTGGCGAGACCCAAAAGTAGGTGTTCGGTGCTAACGAATTCGTCCTTCATCCCTTCGGCGGCCGTCGCGGCGGCTTCGAGAGATTTCTGAAGCGAAGCGCCGATGCCGGGTTGTCTGGCGTTGCTGCTACGGGGCAGTCGTTGCAGTTCGCTCGCGGTGCTCGACTGGAGTTTATCGAGTTGTGTGCCAATTTTCTTCAGCAGAGGGACCACGACCCCTGCGGGATCATCCAGCAGGGTTGAGAGCAGGTGCAGGCCTTCGATTTCCGGGTTTCCCTGGGAGGCGGCCAGGGACTGGGCTCCAACGATAGATTCCTGGGCTTTGATGGTCAGTTTATCCATGCGGAATGGCATCTTGAATTCTCCCTTGAGCGTCTTCTTGGCAGTCGAAAAACCCGACGGGAGGATCTAGATGCAAAACCCAGGCCAAAGCCGGTCCGCAGGGAGACTTAGCCAGGAACCGTTTGGGGTTATCTAGGAGATATCCAAGAAATACTTGGCCCTGCGGACTTGAAAATCCATGGCCTGTCTCGGATACTTGGGGCCATGAAAGCGACGTTTGCCAGAACCCCGCCCGCTCCCTTTTTTGCCGGTTACCGAGGTTTTTACTTCGGGTCTGGCCCTTGAGTGCTGTCGGCTGATTTCGGAAGCTTTCGGGATCCAGACAACCAAAACCTCAAGGCCGATGAACCTTGAGGTTTTTTTGTTGGTCATTTCGATTCGGCAGTTACAAAACACTTGGTAGATACCCACACAGAGAACCCAACGCATGATCGTAGTAATGGACCAAAATGCCGCCGACGAGCAGATCGAGAACGTCGCCAAGCGGGTGCAGGAGTTGGGGCTCAAGGCCCACATTATTCGGGGGACCGAGCGCACGGTCATCGCCGCGGTGGGTGACGAGCGAATAGTCAAGGTCGAGTCGTTTGAGAGTTTCCCGGGTGTTTCTGAAGTGATGCCGATTTTGGCACCTTACAAGATGGCCTCGAAGGAGCTCAAGAGCGAGTCGACTCAGGTCAAGGTTCGGGATTTCCGCGCGGGTCGAGGAGCCGTGGGAGTCATCGGTGGACCTTGCTCGGTCGAGAGCGAGCAGCAGATCATCGCATGTGCCAAGGCGGTCAAGGCTGCCGGCGGCACGGCACTGCGAGGCGGGGCGTTCAAGCCTCGCACGAGCCCTTATTCGTTTCAAGGGATGAAAGAGGATGGTTTAAAGCTCCTGGATTTAGCTAGGCAGGAAACCGGGCTTGCGGTCGTCACCGAAGTCATGAGCACCGAGGATGTGCCGCTTGTGGCCAAGTATGCGGATGTTTTGCAAATCGGTGCACGGAATATGCAGAACTATCGACTTCTCGAAGCGGTGGGGCGGTCGGGTCGAGCCGTGCTTCTCAAGCGTGGTCCGAGCGCTTCGATCGAAGAGTGGCTACTGGCTGCCGAATACATACTCAACGAGGGGAATCCCGACGTGATGCTCTGCGAGCGAGGGATTCGCACGTTTGAGACCCATACCCGGTTTACCTTGCCCTTGGCCAGTGTGCCGTATTTGCATCGCAAAACCCATTTGCCGGTGATTGTCGATCCGAGTCACGGCACGGGGCATTCGTACTTGGTGGTAGATATGGCCGCTGCGAGCGTCGCTGCCGGTGCCGATGGATTGATCGTAGAGATGCATCCGAATCCAGAAAAAGCGATGAGCGACGGTTATCAGTCCCTAGATTTTGGCCAGTTCCAAGAGATGGTGGATCGCTGTGATGTTATCGCAAAAGCTTTAGGAAAAACGTTCGGTTGATCCATGCAGGACATGACCCAGCATCGAACTCCCATCAGCTTGCCCATTCTCACTGTCATCGACAATGAGCATCCTTGTTCGTATTTGCCGAACCGGACCGCTCGCATGCCGCTGATCATTCCCGAGCGGTTGGTCAACACCGATGAGTTTGACGTGATGCTGGCTCAGGGGCTGCGACGATCGGGTCGGTTTGCTTACTACACCGCTTGTGATGGTTGCCAAGCTTGCAAGCCGATCCGGATCGAGGTAGCGAAGTTTCGCTGGAGTGAATCCTGGCGCCGGATTCTCAACCGCGGGGATCGCATGCTGCGTATGGAGGTTGGACCTCCTGAGTACTCCGACGAGCGGCTCAAGCTCTTTAATCTCCACCGAGGCGTTCGCGATTTGTCCAACGGGGATGGCGATTACGGGCCTTACGACTACGAAGGGTTTCTGGTCGATTCGTGCTGCGAGTCGACCTTGGAGTTGCGTTACTATTTAGAAGGCTCGCTGGTCGCCCTGACGGTCATCGATGTCGGGACACTTTCAATTTCCGCTGTCTATACCTATTTCGACCCGGCTCAGAGCAAACTATCCTTGGGTTCCTACTCGGTTCTCAAGCAGATACAGCTTGCCCAAAACACCGACTTGCGCTGGGTCTACCTAGGACTGTATGTCGAGCAGAATTCGCACTTGAATTACAAGGCTCGGTTCAAGCCCCAAGAGCGTTACATCGATTCGGCTTGGGTCGAATTCCCCTGAGAGTTTTTCCTTGGACCCCTCCTGTGATCCTGCGAAATGAATGACCAGAACGAAAAGACCGATCGCAAGCCCAAGCCTCTTTTTCGTCGCTGGTCGACTTGGTTCCTCTTGGGACTCCTGGGCCTGATCGCTCTGGTCGGTTCAATCCCGACGATCATGGGTTCCAAGTGGCTCTATCAGCGGCTCGTCGATCAACTGGCCATCGAAGGCTTTCGATTGAAAGTCGACTCAGCCCAGTTCGCTTGGTTTCGCCCGCTGTCAATCCACGGTATTGAGCTTGAACAAGTCGATGCGCCGCAGAAGGCTCGGAGCTTGCTCTCGATCGATTCGATCGCCTCGAATCGATCCTTGATGGGGTATCTGCTTTACGGACGAGATCTCGGGCGCGTGACGATCCACAATCCCAAGCTCGATATCGAGCTGCTCGAGAATTCCTCGAACCTGGAAAAGCTTGCTCGGTCGATCGAAAACTCTTCGCTTGCTTCCAAGCCAGGCTCGGCCAAGAGCAAACCCAAGCTTGATGTCCAGGTCGTGGTCAAGGATCTGACAGTTGCGGTCCGAAGGCAGGAGACGGGTCAAGATCTTTTGGTCATCCCGCCGGTCGATTTGGATTTGAGATACTTGGCTCTGGATGGGAATGCGAGGTTGGAATTCGCACCGACGCAGCTATTGGATCGAGTCGAGGTGACTCAGGAATTGGTTCGCCTGGGGCTCGGACGCGCCGTGCCGCTCCTGTCCAAATCGGCGTGGTTCGATGGGCGCGTTTCGCTGCACGTCGACAAGTTGGAGATTCCGCTCGACCAACCTCTGTATGCCAAAGGCCGAGCCGAACTGGCTTTGCACGAAGTCCGCAGTGGGCCTTCGGAACCCATCGTGGTGAACATCATCGATATGATCTCGCGACTTCGAAAGACCGAGATCCCGCAGGAGTTGGTTTTCATCGATGGATCGATCATCCAAGTCCGGTTGGCCGACGGGCGGGTGGAGCATCAAGGCGTGCAAGTTGGATTTCCCAAGGTCGATCAGCGGCTGCAGCTTTCGAGTGCCGGGACAGTGGGCTTGGTCGACCGGGAGCTCAACGTTGGGCTGGGCATACCGGTCCCCTTGGAGATGCTTGCACGTCGCGAGTCGGTTCAGCAGATCGGGGTCCCGCAAGTGACCTTGCCGATTCGAGGGACGATCGATTCACCGTTTGTTGATTGGAAGGCTCTGCGCGGGGACTCGGCCGATCTGCTCTCGCTCGTGGGCGCCGCGCTTGGGGATGAAGCCCCTGGTACAGCGGCTTTGATCGACATGGCCAGCGGAGTTGCCGGTGGCAAGGCCGACGAGGCGATCGGTGCGGCGGTCGATTTGATCAAAGAGCTCCGGCAGCGGCGGCTCGATCGCAAGTCACGTTCCAGCGGCGATGCCGAATCGGGGGTGTTGCAACCGATCGATGAATCCAAAGAGGAGACATCTAAGCCGCAAGCACCCAGGCGACCTTTGAGAGACGCGCTGAAGAATATCCTCGGCGGGAGTCCTTCTGGGGGCTGAGTCCGACTCAATATGACTACTCGTCGTGTTTGCCTTCCCCAGCCTCTTCTTTTTCGTCCTCATCCTCCTCTTCTTCTTCTTCTTCTTCCTCGGCTTTGGCAAAGACAAATGCGGCGCGGATCGGAGCAGGCATCGGGCTCTGGGCGCCTCGGACACTTCGCCAAACGATGTCGTTTAAGATCAGATCGTCGGCAGCGTCGGGAATCGAAAAGTCCATTTCCTGGGAAATGCCTGAGCCCCAAGCCAGAGCTTGGTTCGTCGCGTTGATGTCGACCTGCGGAGCCAGGGCCTCGTAACGGGTAACATCCGGCGTGGGTTGGAAGGCATTAAACATGGGCCGTGCAGCTGCGTCGAACTGGGTCATCGGTTCGACTCCCAGGATCAACTCCATGGTTCGAAGCATGCTCGAGGTCGAGTACATCGTCGAGTCGACCGACCCGCGACGAATGTAGGGGCTGATCGCCAGTGCCACCGAGCGGTGAGCATCGACGTGGTCGCTACCGTTTTGCACGTCGTCTTGGATGACGAAGATCGCGCATTGGGGCCAGAACTTGCTCTTGGTGATCGCCTCGACCACTTTTCCGAGAGCCGCATCGTTCTGGGCGACCATGGCCGTGGGGGTCAGTTTTCCGACTCGGGTACCAGCGGTATGATCGTTGGGCAAGTGCATCGTGATGAAGCTTGGGAGATTGTCCTCGGCTTCGAACTGTTTGAGTCGTTTGATAAAGGACTCAGCGCGGTCCAAGTCGCTATAGTCCAAGTCATAGGAGCGGTAGTTAGGATCGAAGTGGCCTTCAAGGACCGGGATCTTAGCCCGCGAAGGTTCGCCAGGCTTGGATCCATTGGCGATGAACTCGCCGAAGCTGAAGTAGGACTTGCCCGCCTCGGCGCACTTGCCCCAGAGGTATCCGCTCGTGGGTTGACCGATCTTCGTAGCACCTTCGGCTGGATAAGTTAGTTTACCGCGACTCTTTCCGTAGGTCAGAGGCCAAGTCTTTTCTACGAAGTCGTTTGCATAGGCCGCCATGGTCCATTCGTGACCATCGGCGCTGACTTCGCCATCGACGTAGAAATTATCCAGCAGGGTGAATTGGTTGGCCAAAGCGTGTTGGTTGGGAGTGACTTGCTGGCCGAAGATGCACAGGGCTGAATCGCCGTTGCCTTTGGCGATGTCCCCGAAGATTTGGTCGTAGGTTCGGTTCTCTTTGATGATGTAAAAGCAATGTTTGATGGGGCTTGGATCACCGACCTTGGCCGGGATCGGATTGTTATCGCTGCGTCCTGCGGTGTCGACCTTTGAGTCGGCTTGCAAGGGTGCTGAAAGAAATGCCAACCGGGTCATCGAGGCGAGTTCCTCGGGGCTTGGGGTTGGGATCGCGCTGAGGGAGCCTTGGAAAAGGCCTCCGATGTATTCGGTTAGATTCCTTGGGGCGGCTCTGGTGGGGTTGGGTCCGTATCGGTTGTCTTTGCTGGACATCCCTTTGCCGTTGGTCACAAAAATCTGTTCACCGTTCTTCGAGAACTTGACGTTGGTTGGATACCAGCCGACGGGAATGAATCCCAGGGAGCGAGACTTCTTTGGCTCGGACAAATCGAACAGGGCGATGTTGTTGTTGCACGAATTGACCGCGACCAGGACTCTCTCGTCAGGGGACAGGGCGATGGCCGATGGAGTGCTACCGTTCTTTGCTGCTGGATAGAGGGCCGTGGCCAGGACCTCTTGGAGTTCGCCCGATGCTCGATCGAAGATCGCGACGCTGTTTTCGTCCGAGCATGCCACAGCGAGTCGATTGGTCGATTCCAGAAGCAGCATTTCCGTCGGGTGGGATTTGGTCTTCCAGGTGGCTTCGATTTTCCAGGTTTCCAGATCGATCACTGCGATCTCGGCGCGGCCCCAGAGACTCACGTAGAGCTTCTTGTTTTTGGGGTCCTCCAGGAGTGCGTAAGGGTAGCTTTGTTCCGGTAGAGCGAGAATTTCGGCAGACACGATATCGCTAGTCGCAAGGTCGGCGGGAACGGCGCCGGCAGGCACAGGGTCGGTTTTTGTCGACTCGGTCTTGGAGAGGGCGGAGCTACCCGGAATGCTCATCGGATTGCGGATCCGTTTGACTGAGTTTCCCAACAGACCGCAAGCGTAGAGATTTTGGCTGTCCTGGGACAGCAGTACTCCAGAGACAACGAACTTGTCGGTCTTGGTCGCCAGGGTAAGGATTTTTGGAGGGCTGAGGAAACCTTGGTTGTAAGGATAGACATAGACCCTTTCGTCTTCGCCTCCTGAGGCGAGGATGAATTTTCCGTCGGCGCTAAAGCTCAAGCCGTAGAAGGACTGTGGGATCGGGGTACGGGTGATCTTGTTGAGGGTTTTCGGTTCGATCGTGATGATCTCATGTTCACCATACCCGCTGTGGAGGATGGCCAGTTCGTTGCTCGATGGGCTAGCAAGCATGTGCACGGGGAAATCCCCAAGGGTTGTTTGTTTGCCTTGGGCGTTGATCGTCCAGCCGTTTGGCAGTAGGACGCTACCTGAGGCTTTCAATCCCGGGAGTTTGGCAAGCGGGTTGTCTTTGTCGGGAGTCTCTTGGGCCAAGGCTCCGGGGAGGTTTGCGGCCAACGCAAAGAGCAAAGCGATGGAAGCGGTTCGTCGAGATTTGGACATTCTTTATGGCAAGGATGCGAGGGTAGAAGTGGATGTTAACGAGGCGTCATTGTACCCAGGCTCAACCTTGGAAACCCCTATAAGATTGTTCAGATTGCGTTAGAACTTTTGGCGCACCTTTAAGACCGGTCAGCAGTTTCGTCTGGAGCCCGCCACGGCTTGCGAGATCAAAACGCATAAAAACCCCTCCGGAAATCGGATCCATGGGCCTCAAATCCAGGAATATTTCGGGAAAAACGGATCCGTTACGGGTATACTCTACGATGCTGAAATAGGTCACTGGCATGAGACCATTAACCTGCATCTAGATTCCGAAAAAAACCGGAGCCCTCAGGATGAGTGAAAATCAACGTCAACCGATCCTTCTACCCGAATCGTTGGGCAGGCAGCTACAGGCTTTCCGAGCCCACCTGCGACGCACGAAAGTCATGGAGAGCCTCGGCATCGCATGCTTGGGTGTGCTTGCCGGCTACCTGACGGTTTTCCTGATCGACCGGTTGGTCGATCTGCCGAGTTGGGGGCGTTGGATCGCATGGCTTGCGGCATTTGCGAGCGTTGCGACGATTCCGATCTGGGTTGAGCGATGGATTTTGCGCTACCGGTCCCATGCATCGCTAGCGCGTTTGATGACCAAAAAGCTCCCATCGCTGGGGGACTCTCTTTTGAGTGCCATTGAACTTGCTTCGGACCCCCAAGAACAAAAGCGATCGCCGGCTTTGTGCCGAGCTGCACTGGACCAAGTCGCCCAGGTGGCCGCAAGCAAGGACTTGACCGAAGCGGCCCCTGAGTCGCTCCACAAGCGATGGTGGTCTTTTGCTGCCCTTGCGGGCGCTTTTGTCGTGGGGCTTGGGATCATGTACCCCGAAGCCTCCGCGAACTCCTTGGCCCGCTTTGCAGCCCCATGGAGGTCGATCCCACGCTACACCTTTGCACAGCTCGGTGAATTCCCAACCAAGTGGATAGTCCCACACGGCGAGTCGGTCTCGCTGAAGATCCCTCTGGACCATCAATCCCCTTGGAAGCCCGCTCAGGCAAACCTGTGGCTGCCAGGCCAGCCGAAGATCGAAAGCCCGCGTCAATCAGACGCTTATGAGTTCGATCTGCCCCCGATGATCCAACCGACCACGCTGACGCTTCGCATCGGAGATGCAACTCCCACGATCGAGCTCATCCCTACCACCCGTCCGGAACTCATCGCAGCCAGCGCCAATGTGCAACTGCCCAGCTACCTCCAACGGCCTGAGGAACTGACCAAAGATATCCGTAGCGGCGCGATGACGATCGTCGAAGGTACCACCTATTCGATCAACGGCAAAGCCTCCCGAGAGCTATCGAGCGTGACTCTCGATAGCCAGGCAATGCGTGTGGCCAAAGAGAGTTTCGATTCCGATGAGCTCAAGGACACAGCGAGCTCCTCGCACGAAGTTCAATGGGTCGACCACTATGGACTCCGCGCCAAGAGCCCCTTTCCACTCAACATCGTTGTTCGAGCCGACGAAGAACCGACGATCTACACCGAAGGCATGCCGCGAGCTAAGGTCCTGTTGGATTCCGAACAGATCCAATTCCAGGTCCATGCATCCGACGATTTCGGAGTCAAGCAGATCGGCTTTGAGTGGAAGACCGCCGAAGGTGCGGTGGCCTCGAAGAAAACCCAAGGCGAGCGGATCCTCATGGCCGGTGGCGCGGCGGCAGAACGAGTCGATGCAGATGCGGTCTTCCAAGCCAACTCGCTTGGGATCGAACCCCAGCCGCTCGAACTCAGACTCTTCGTCGAAGACTACTTGCCAGGTCGCAATCGAGTCTATTCGAATCCTGTGTTGCTCATGATCCTCAATCCATCGGATCATGCCCTTTGGATCCTGCAGCAGTTAAATCGATGGCAGCGCGAAGCGCTCGAAGTGCGAGATCGCGAACTGCAATTGCTCGAGACCAACAAAAAGCTCCGAGCCCTGTCCGAGCAGGAACTCGAGTCGCCCGACGTGATCAAGCAAATCGAACAGCAAGCAGCAGCCGAACAAGCCAACGCTAGGCGACTGGGTAACCTCACGTCGCGCGGCGAAGATCTTCTCCGGCAAGCCTCCCGCAACAACGAAATCGGAGTCGGGCACCTTGAAAAGTGGGCCGAGATGCAAAAGATCCTTAAAGACATCTCCGCCTCTCGCATGCCCTCGGTTGCCAATCTTCTCAAGCAAGCTGCAAAGAACAACCAAACCGCAAGCAATCCATCGCAACCCAAAGATCCACCGAAGATCGCTGGTGTGAATCGAAGCGAGCAATCCGAAGGTGGCGATTCAAAATCTCAGCAAGATCCACAGCAAAAGGATGTGCCCAAAGCTCCAAGCGTGGTCGATGCGGAGTCCTCGCAGCAACCCCCAAGTCAAAACCCCGAGGAGTCTGAGGAAGCAAAGAAAAAGAAACCTAGCACCGGAAGACTCGGATTGTCCACAACCACCTTGGCCGGCGCCAAGCCGGGCTCGGAGAAAAAAGAAGAGCAACCCGAAAGCCCCGAGGCAATCGACCAAGCCGTCGAGCAGCAATTGGCGCTGCTGGAGGAGTTTGACAAAGTTTCCGATGAACTCAACAAAGTCATGGCCAACCTCGAAGGCAGCACCCTTGTGAAGCGATTCAAAGCCGCTTCGCGTGAGCAGATTTCTGTCGCCGATGCAGTCAGCACTTCGGTTCCCACCGCCTTCGGTACCCGCGCCAAACGGCTTAAGAGCGAAGATCGTGAAAACCTAGAACAACTCTCGTCGCGAGAAAATTTCGCTTTGAACAACGTCGGCCAGATCATCGATGACCTCGAGGCCTTTCACGAACGCCGACCGATGGTCAAGTTCCGAGACGTCCTGGATGACATCAAAAAAGAAGACCCCTTGGCTGGTCTCAGGAAGATCACCCAAGAGGTCGTTGAACAGCAAGGTGTCACGATCGCCGAAGCCGAGTACTGGTCCGATGCGTTTGACCGCTGGGCAGAGGATCTCGTCGATCCGGCGTCCAAAGGTCAATGCCCGGGGGGGAAATCCAAAGGATCCCTGCCCCCGTCGATCGTCCTGGAAGTGATGCAAATCCTCGAATCAGAAATGAATCTGCGGGATCGCACTCGAGTCAGTGAGCAGGGCAAGGCCGCCGCGCCGGTTGAACAGTACCAAGCTTCCGTCAAGGAGCTTGTCGATACCCAAAAACAACTTCGCGATCGTATCGTCGTCGTCGGAGAAAAGATCGAGGATCTGCCTGATGGGAGCAAAGAGTTTGCCAAAGAGATCGAGCTCATGCAGATGGTCGAACTGGCCATGAACGACGCTTGGTCGACCCTCAAGCGGCCCGATACCGGTAAAGCCGCCGTCGCAGCCGAGACCGAAGCGATTGAGCTGCTCTTGTCGAGCAAGCGGATCAATCCTAAGAGCAAAGGTGGTGGCGGAGGTGCCAATCCTGGAGGCGGTGGGTCCGGAGACACCACCGATGCGGCCATCGCCATGGTTGGCCCTGGCGTCAACGAAAAAGAGGTCCGCCAAGACCATGGCGTTGAACAAGCCACCGGAACCAGTGGCTCGAGCCTTCCAGAGGAGTTCCGATACGGGCTGGACCAATACTTCGAAAGGATCGATCGACGCTAATGTTTGTGCGACCCTTTGGCTGCTGGGCGATCCTGATACTCGGATCGCTTGCGAACCCCTCGTCGGTCTACGGGCAAGTCGCCATACCTGCGGTGCGATTGCAAGCCCGTGTCATGGCCGCTCCTGCGAATGCTCCTGTGAACGATCGGGATCACGCGGCTCGCAAATGGGTTCGAGGCTTGATCCAACAAGACCTCAACGCGATCCAAACAGCATGCAACCTCAATCCAAAGCAGGCCAAGGAATTGGTCGATCTGATCGAGGCCGAGTGGAGATCCAAGTTCGCAGCGGTCTTTCGAAGTTACACAGAAGCCAACCAGCGAGGAGGAGTGGACTTTGAATTTCGAGTTGAAACGGCAATAAAAACATGGCTTCGGGATGTCGAGTCGATCACCGAGGAGCAGCGCAGTGCTTGGAACTATGAGCTAGATAGCCGCAACGCCCTTCGCCGTCGCGTCGTCATCGGCAAGATGGTATCCGATGCAGAGCGCAAGTTCGGGCTCAGTTCCAAGCAGATGAAGGAAGTCGAAGCCCTTTTGCAAGAGCGATGGAAGGAAGCTTGGTGGATCATGTACCGCAATGGTACGACGCCCGAGACCAAGTTCGCTTGGATCAGCACGGCTCTGAGCGATGCTCAGCGCACTGCCGGAGCGGATCCCTCGGGAATCCGTCAGGAGTACTACACCTCGGGTGGAGCGGTGGATCTGCCATCGAAATCGCTTGCCGATCGTTTTGCAATCGCGGGTGTTTCGAGCGACGAGTCGATCCCCCTTCAACCACAACCCGCCGCACCCGCACAACGGGAGCCTTGATGTTCACTTCACGCTTAGAAACATCGCCCCTGTGTTGGCTAAGAGCTATCGCGATCGTCGTTCTTTTGGCGGCAGCTAGCCATGCCCAAGCTGTACTTGCCCAGCAGCCCGCTGTTCAGGAAGTCAAGGCTGCCAAAGCGTTAGCCAAAGACGACACCAAGAAGGCCGAAGATCCTAAATCAGACAAGTCTGGCAAGCCAGGCGAGAAGATTCCTCGAGCGTTTGATCGCAATCGACCTGAGCCTGAAGAGGAGGTCGAAGCGCCCAAGAAAAATGCCATGGTGAATTTTGCCATGGACCCAGATCGCTGGGCTGATGTTATCTATAGCCAGCTAGGAGGAGCTGAGGCGACCTTCGAACAGCAGCAGCGAAGGCGCGTTCGATCCACGCTCAACCGCATCGAGCTGATCTGCACGATCGATGAGCAGATTCGCGAGAAGGTCCAAGCCACTGCGGAGCTTGAAATCCAGCGTTTCAAAACCGAGGTGTTGGCTCTGGCAGCCCAAGGTCCTCGCAATCCCACGCAGGACGAGTACTCGGAGTTCTACAACAAAGTCTTCAAGTTGACAGAACGTTATCGGATGCAAAATCAACCCAACGGTACTCGCAAGATGCCCCTTTGGCAGAAAGTCCTTTTCAGCAATCTCAGCGAGCAGCACAAGCAAGAGTTGGAAAAGGACAACCAGAAGAGAGCCGAGTACCGACAACAAATCGTCCGGCTCGAAGTCTTGCAACGCGTTTCTCGGCGGCTTGGCCTATCGGCTAAGCAGCGAGACAAACTCGAACCCTATACTCTTTCGAACACCGAAGCCTGGAAGACCCTCGAACAAGCGTGGGCAACCCTCCAGCAATTCCCGGAAAAAGAGAAACGGGATATCTTCACCCCTGAGCAAATTCAGGAACTGAAGAAACCTTTGGAACAGTCCGATGACCTGCAACTCGTGATCCGTGAATTTGGTGATGATCTCTAAACGTCTCTGCTCTGCGTTGCTTTTGGGGCTGCTCGCTCCACTGACCTATTCGAACCAATCAGCCTTGGCACAGAATCCCCTGCGCGAAAATATGTTTCAGGGCCAAACCGTCCCGCGAGACGTGCGCGAGATGTACGAACGCGGATTATCCTGGCTGGAAAACAACCAGAGCGATAATGGACGATTCAAAGGGGGCGAGAGTGGGCCAGGTGTTACCGGGCTTGCTACCATGGCCTTCCTAGCCTACGGCGATGATCCGAATTTCGGTGTTTACTCCGATGCTATCAAAAAAGGGGTTCGGTCGATCATCGAAGACCAGAACTCGACGACCGGTTACATCGGATCGAGCATGTATCACCACGGTTTTGCGATGCTGGCCCTGGCCGAGGCTTACGGTGCCGTCGATGAACGCCGTTTGTGGGACGGAGTGACCAGAAGCGATAGCAAACACCGCTCGATTGGAAAAGCGCTCGAACTTGCGGTTCGCACGGCGATTACCAGCCAAAACAAAAACTCCGTCGGAGGCTGGCGGTATTCACCAGACTCGACCGACGCCGATACATCGGTATCCGGTTCGGTCATGGTCGGTCTGCTGGCTGCTCGAAACGCGGGCATCGAAGTCCCCGACAAGGCGATCGATCGGGCGATCGAGTACTTTACCTCGATGACTTCGTCGAGCGGCCAAGTGGCTTATGCAGGCGGTCTCGGGGGCTTTGACAATTCCCCGGCTCGGGTCTCGATTGCGACACTCGTCTACAGCGTTGCCGGTCGAAAGGAACTCAAGGAGTTCAAAGCCACCTCGACGTTTTTGAAGTCGACCGATTCGAACGAAACCAGCGACCACTATGGCGAATACACCGCTTATTATAAAGCCCAAGCTCTTTTTCAATCCGACATCGCCGCTTGGGAGAAGTGGAACAAGAATTTGATCCGCGAGCTTAAGGAGAAGCAGAGATCCGATGGGCACTTTGATGGAAACTATGGCGCCCCGGTCGCGACGAGTATGTCGCTGCTGGCCCTGGCGCTGAATTTCCGATTCCTACCGATTTACGAACGCTAAGCGACCGATGGCTATGACACTCTGCTGTTTCTTATTTCATAAATCGCGAATCTGCTTGTTCCTTGCCGCATGGTTGCTAGCCAACTCGCTACAGGGTGGGGCTCAAGAAACCCCAGCTGCCGCCAATGTGCCTCGGCTACCCAGCGTGCTTCGGCTACAGGGCGGAGATACCTACCGGGGAACTCCGTCGGTGGGCAAGGACCCCAAGGAGATACTGTGGAACAGCCCGAGCTTCCTGGAGCCGATCCGATTTCCCTGGGATGCGGTCCAATTGGTTCAAATCCAGGAGCAAGCCGACGAGGCTCAGGCGGACATGGCCTTGGGCAATCATCCTTTTTGTGCAGAGCTAAAGACCGGGGAGGTCGTCAGTGGCCAGTTGGTATCGATCCAACCCGATCGCATCGAGTTGGATGTGCCAAAGGTGGGTAGGGTTTCGCTAGCGACTGAAAAACTCCGGTACCTTTTGCGAATCATCCCAGGGGGTTCTGAATCCGTCCAGGTCTTAGACGCGCAGGATTGGGAGCAGATCCTGCCGGCCACGCGCAATGGACGAGCCACGAAGTGGTACCTAAAGGCCGGTGAGATCTCAACCGACACGAGCGGAACGACCATCACACAGTGGGCCCAGCTCCCTGAACTCGCGACGATCGATATGGATGTGGCTTGGGATCAAGGATCGCCTAATTGGTGGCTGACCCTCGGTGAACCCCGCCGGATGGAGCTTCAGGTTCGTAAGCTTCAGAACAAGAAAACCCTCAACGTCACGTTGCTCTTGGAGAACTCTGCGGATGCCGACGTGACGACCATTCAGATTCCCTACGAAGATGACCAATCGATCAAGTTACGGCTCCTGTGCGATGCCAACAAAGGTGTTTATGTTTTGATGCGGGAGAACCAAGTCCTCGGTCGGCTCAAAGGGAACATCAAAGAGCGTTTTGTTGGGCGCACCAAGATCAGTTTCACCAACACGGCGCTTGGGGTTTTGACCCTCAGGGATCTGCGGATCAGCCGCAATGCTTTTTCGCTTCCATCGGAGGTCGCCGAAGCGGATCCGAATCGAGCTGGGGCAAGGCAAACCGAATGGATGACCAAGGCCCGCGGGACATTTTTCGGAAGCATTGTCGGGGGGCAAGCCGACGCTTCACAGGGCGGATCGGTAAACGTCCAGGGACTTGATCAGACCCCGGTTTCCTTGGGTTTTCAAGAGATCGAGAGGATTGAGTTCCCAGTCGTCGAGTTCCCGGCCAACAA
>CAILTZ010000703.1 GCA_903837255.1 uncultured Pirellula sp.
TCGACTCGAGGAGCCGCTGCATGTGGGGCAAGATATGAGTTCGATAATCGCTAGGAGACAAGCAACCGGCCCACGAATCAAACAATTGTACAACTTGAGCACCAGCGACGATCTGGGAATTCAGATACAAGGAAATGGAATGGACGAGCTTGTCCATCAGCACATTCCAAGCGATCGGGTCGTGGTACATCAAGGACTTGGTGTGCACAAAGTTTCGAGACGATCCACCTTCGATCATGTAACTTGCAAGAGTGAAGGGGGATCCGGAAAAGCCGATCACCGGAATGCGGTCGGGCAAGGCTTTTCGCGTATGCTCGACGGTCTGTGTGACGAAGCTCAAGGCCTCCATCGATTCCAACCTCGCAACCCTGTCGATGTCCTTGACCTGTCGAATCGGGTTGTGGATCACCGGCCCATCCCCCTGGGTGAACTCCAAATCAAAGCCCATGGGTTCGAGGATTGGTAGGAGGTCCGAAAAGATAATCGCAGCATCGACGCCGAGTTTTTCCACCGCCGTGACCATCACCTCAGCGCACAGACTCGGGTTTTTGCACAGTTCCAAGAAAGATACTTTTTCCCGAACCGCACGGTACTCGGCCATGTACCTACCGGCCTGACGCATCAACCAAATCGGGGTTACGTCCGAGGGCTGGCGATAACAAGCCTTGAGGAACGGACTTTGCGCCAAACTTTCACCTAGCCTGCCGAGCTTATCTTTGGCCGAGCCGCTGGCGCTCGATGGTAGCACCGCTGCGGTAAAGCGTTTGGCCTTGAGAATCCTGTGGGACTTCTCGGAGGCCTGCTGCACCAGATGCCCCATCTTGTTGGGGCTGGCTTCGATATCCACTGGTAGATTCAGGTGTTGTAGCATCTCGGAGGTGGTCGGTCCGATCGATGCGACAACCATCCGATCGAGCGCACCTCGAAGCTGACTCTCGCATTGCATCTGCTCTGCCATGCGTAGCATATTGACGGCTTGATGCGCACTGGTAAACATCAGGACCTCTTGATTCCCTTGGCAGATCGATTCGATGTTCTTGCGGAGTGGCTCGGTGTCTTCGGGAAAATCCCATTGGTAAACCTTTACGCTCAGGACCTTTGCCCCGCGCGCTTCGAGGCCAGCCAGCAGCGAGTGATTGGTCACTCCGTATTCCTGCAGACCGATCGTTACATTCGAAATCGGGATACTCTGATCGATCAGCTGGAGGACTTCTCGCCAAGTGTTGGGTTCTGGGGCGCGGAAACTCGGTTGCAGGCCGACCTCTCTCATGGCCGCAACCGGTTTAGGGCCTCGCGCGATCGTGATGATATCCGACAGCGAATCCAGTAGTCGCTGGCGATCCACGTGCTTTTCAACCGTCGAGAGAAAATGCTTGAAACCCACACCGGTTAGGAAGATGACCAAGCCGATTTCGCCGGTCATGATGCGGTACGCAAAATCGACGGCTTCTTTGTTCTTATCGATCGGCAACTCTCGCATCGAGGGGCTGACGGTCGGGACGCCACCAAAGCGTTCGATGAGCCTGGAGAATTCGTCGCGACGGCGACTCTCCAACGCGCTGACCCTTAGAGAATTGAAATTCGGGTCGGTACGGATGGATTCACTGCTATCTGTCATGATGGAATTTCGTTTGTTTGGCCTAGCGTGTGTGGTTAGAAAGTCGCTCGAGCACTTTGGCAAGCGCATGGATCCCCTCGGCGCCGTGCCCATGGACTTGTGCACTCCGCCAGAGTTGGGTGACCAAGGCTGCTCCAGGTAAGGGGACGTTTGCGTTCTCTGCGGCCTGGGCTACCAAGCGCATGTCCTTTTGTTGTGTATCGACCATAAAGCCAGGGCTCCAGTCGCCATCGCAGATTTTGGGTCCGAGGTTTTGTAGAGCCCAGCTAGTCGCAGCACCCCCTGAAAGAGCATCAACAAGAATCTGCGGGTCGATCTTTAAGCCACGGGCTAGCGACATCGCTTCGCATACCCCAAGCAGATTCATCGCTCCCATGATCTGATTGCACAGCTTGACCCCTTGCCCGGCCCCCCAAGGTCCACAGTGCGTGATGTTCTTGCCCATAACCTCGAAGTACTTTAAGGCGGATTGAAAATCCTCGACCGAACCACCGACCAAGATGCTCAGAGTCCCGTTATGAGCTCCTATGGTTCCTCCCGTTACGGGCGCTTCGATGAATCGAAAACCTTGTTTGGTAAGCCGCTCTCCGATTTGTTCAGAGACCTGCGGAGAGATCGTGCTCATGTCCACAAACAGCGTACCGGTAGAGGCTCCCAAAACGGCTCCATGCTTGCCGAAAAGAACTTGCTCGACATCCGGGCTATCTGTCACGCAACTAATCACCGCGTCGACCCCAGCGCAAGCTTGCTGTGGGGTTTCAAAAGCAACACCGCCGGCATCGACGACACTTTGAGTTTTCGACATCGTGCGATTGTAAACATGCACCCCGAAACCGGCTTTCAAAAGATTGCGGGACATACGA
>CAILTZ010000704.1 GCA_903837255.1 uncultured Pirellula sp.
AGCCGCGGGTATGGCCAGTACACGGCCACAGCCCCTTTGTGGCCGGCTCATTGGATTTCAACCCCTTGTCCGATACGCCGTAAAGACCAATTCGCCTCCGGAGAATCGTTTGGTTTCAATCACCGGAGCTTCACGAACGATCACGTTTGGTGCTGGCTTGGGTGTCTCGATCGTTTTGGCCTTCGGACCATACTCTTCGACCACTGCGAGAATCACGCTCGATAGGGGACGCGCTGCGTCCGAGAACGGCTTGGCAATGCATTCTCGAACTCCGTTCCGTTGCAACTCGCTCGATAGATTGAAGCCGTCGGCTAAATGGGCGGTCATCATGATCACCGGTGGTGGACTCGGTGCCTTCATCCGCTGGATGTCTTTGAGCAAATTGATGCCGTACTGTTTGTCGGCTCCCCCACGATTCGCCTTCGCAGGGATCTGTAAATCGAGCAGGACGTAATCGAAGTCCATGCTCTTCAAAAGTTGCTGGGCGTCTTGCTGATTGGTGATCGGTCAGTCGTTTCGATTCGGCCTCCGGGAGTACCGGCAGCAAATCCGCAATCGCAGCTCGAACTTCCCATTTGGGGTCTTTGGCTAACAAAGCAACCAGCAGGAACGCGGTTTCCGAAGCGGTACCGACGACGAAGCTCTCGGTCATTCCCTGGGCTAAGCTTTTCCGTTCCCACCAAGGGATCGCGTTGGCTCCCCCTTGGAGTTGCTGAAACGCCTCGCGCAAGCTTGCCTCAAAGCTCTCGACGATCGCCTCAGTACGCATAGCGACACTTCCTTACCTTGAAAGCGTTCTCGCCACCTTCGAGCAAATTGACGATCTCGCGCTTGCACTCGTCGACCGTCCCTTCGTTCGATTTGCGTGCCGTGGCTCCATCCTCGAGAGATTTGGCCAGCGGGAACTTGTCGCAATCGATCTCACCCAGGCCATCCTCGGTCTGGATAAAGATCGGTTTGGGGGTGGTTGCCGCGAGGCTACTTTTGCCGACCCCTTCGGTGCCATAGACCAAGATTCGCGGTGGCAGGTGGGATCGCCCACGCTGCACTTGCTGTAATAAACTCATCTGCTTTTTCCTTACAAAATCGAACAACGAAATAAATGGGTCAGTGAAAGCAGCAAGCAGGTGGGCACAGGGAGTTCCGACGCTCTGTCTGATTGCCCACCATGGCAAAGAGCGTCACGCCAACACAGCGATGGGCTGGAAAAACTCGAATCTACGCACCGAAATGAGGCGACCGCTTCGACGCGCCGGCGTTTCAGGTTGGCCACGATTGTTCCATTCGATGCGAGCTAGCAGACAAACCGAACTGCAGCGTGAGTTCCCGCTGCACGTGGTCTGCTCCTGGCTTGGCAACTCGCCTCGGATCGCACAACAGAGTTACCTGCTAGTGACCGAGGATGATTTTGCAAAGGCGGCTGGAGTGCAGAAGGTGATGTTGGAGGTGTGAGTAATAAGTGGTGTGGGGAGGGTGCCCGGCAACGGGCATCCTTACCCGATTGCGTCAGCTTTTTGGTGTGGCATCACAAGACAATGTTTAGTGAAGCGGTTCGAAATACGGCTGCAATATCCGAATGACGTTGAGGAATGCACGCGATACTTCCGTGACTGGTCTTAGGTTATTGACGAAATGTCGCTTCGGTGCCAGAATTACGTTTTTATATGCTGGCACGAAAACGACAAGATGGCGAAAATGTGCCAACACGAATAGCTTGTTTTTAGGCACCGAATCGACATGAACACCTTTATCGGCAGGGAGCGGGAGCAAGCGGAGTTTCGTGAACTCCTTGCGAAGAAAAACAGTTCGCTAGTGACATGCCATGGTCGACGACGGATCGGAAATAGAAACCACTAAAAAGCGATCCTTGCAGATAAGTATTTCCTCCTTGAATGGACAGGTGATTTTAACTCCCCCCCCGCACGGACAACCGTCGCCAGTAGTCCAATGCGAGCGTGTAACCTTTGCCGTACCCGCCACCAACCTTCTCGATCGTCGTGGCCGATTCTCGCCGGCAGACGGCATCCCAAATCAGTCGCTCGAGCCAATCCAGCGAGTCGATCGCGACGGTTTGGTAGCCGTAGCGACACGAGTCGGCTTCGAACCACGTCAGGTCGTCGCACGTTTTGAGGTCAGTTGGTGGCTGGAAAGGTAGTGCTTCGCTTTGGCGTGATATTCTTCGGCTGATTCGTGGATCAGAAACGACATCGATGGGGACTGATGCATGGCAAACTCCTGCGTTGTAAAACGTGGAAGCGTTGTGCCTCCATATAGTTATTACCCGCAGAGGTCTGAAGTTCGCAGTCGAGGGGAAAAAGTCGAATGTGTGGCGTGACCTTGTAATGTGTGGAAAGTGTGTCGGAAATGTGTGAATGAGCGAGTAATGTGTGAAAAGTGTGTGGAAAGTGTGTCTCACCTGTGACACAGATGAGTTTCAAAACACATTTCACAGCCTAGATACATGAGCGAGTAAACCGCGAAGAATGGTCCGTCCAAACGACGCATACCACTCAACGAAAGGCACACTCATGTACCGCAACAAGTACGACTCGGTGATCGACAAATCGAAACTCGCATGGATCAACTCGCGAGCCCGACGGATGGGATTCCGTCGCCAAGACCTCGACGATGTTCAGCAACAAGTGTCGATCGCACTCTTGCAGTTCACCTTCGACCCATCGAAGTCCAATGGAGCATCGGAACGCACCTCCATCACTGCGGTGATCGATCGCCAATTACGAAAGATCCGCAGAACACGCACGCGACATATCGATCGCCTTGGATGTAGCGAAGACCTACCGACCGATCTACAAGATGACTACGGACTAGCCGGCGTGCATCAAGCGCGCCATGCGACCGACATCGGGGTCGCCATGAAGAAGCTCTGCCCAACGGCCAGAGCGATCTGTGAGCAGCTCTCCGAAGGCCAATCCATCAACGAAATCGCTAATCGAATGGGTGTCAGCTGGCACACCGTCAATAAGCATTTGGCCACGATCCGCGAATGTTTCGCATCCGTTGGTCTGAGCGAACTAGCGACCTGATCGAAACACCCCATCAAAGCTGAGAAAGCGCTCGAAATGCTGCCGAGAGCGGCTGGACTTTACCGGGTAAGTGAGCCTCCTGTGTGCATCGGACATTGGCGACTCACACCCTTTCGAAATCATTGATAAATGACCGCAAAGGATGGTGAGATATGAGTGGTTCAAACGGGATCGATCCCATGGTAGTCGACGAAGATCAAGCGGCACAAATGCTCGGCATTTCACGCCGCATGGTCTTCGAGTTTCGCTCCAAGGGAGAACTCCAGTACGTCAAACTCGGACGCCTGATTCGCTACCGCGTTTCAGACATCCAGACGTTCTTGGAACGCAAAAAGATCGAAACCAACTCTCACGCCAGTGGCCGCCCAGGGTGACCCGCAAGTCACGAACATTTCAAGCGACCAACTCAGAGGAGAGCAAATCGATGGCTTCCATTTCCACGGACAAATCAGGCAACCGGCGAATCCTGTATTTCGACGAGAATCGCAAGCGCCGCGTTCTGTACATCGGCAGGATTTCAGAGCGCGAGGCAGAAGGGGTGCAGCGACGCGTTGAGAGTATGCTGGCTGCTAAGATCCTCGGTAACGCCATCGATCGAGACGACGCACGATGGTTGTCCGAGTCCCCAACGATTCGCGAGAAGCTGGAGCGATTGAATCTGATCTCGTCAGGCAAGATCGCGGTCGATCGCAAGAGCATGACGATGGAAGAGTTCTTGGACGACTACATCGAACGGCAGGGGAAATCACGCAAGCCAGCTACGGTCGCGGTATGGAAACAGGTGGTAGCGAACCTCAAAGAATTCATGCCAGCGGGGATCAAGATCAATCAGATCACAGCGGGGCATGCAAAAGAGTTTCAC
>CAILTZ010000705.1 GCA_903837255.1 uncultured Pirellula sp.
CCGTCATCACCGCCAGCATCCCACCCGAGGATCCTGTCTGGAAAGAACAACTGCAACAAGCTTGGACGCAGCCGTTCTCGACTAGCCAGTAACACAACCCCCAAGGCGTTGGTTAGTTGTCCCCCAAGAGCGGGTCGAATACCTCAGGAAGTTCGGCGCCATCGACAAAGCTCACCAGCGACTTGCTGCGATGAGGATGCTGAAGCTTTTTCACGGCTTTGCTTTCGATCTGACGAACCCGTTCCCTGGTGACTTGGAAGATCTTGCCCACCTCTTCGAGCGTGTAAGCGTATCCGTCGGCAAGACCATAACGAAGCTTGAGGATCTCCCTCTCGCGGTAGTTGAGCGTCTGCATGGCTTCTTGAATCTGTTGCTTGAGGGTCGCTTGATTGGTCTCGTACAACGGATCGTTGTCCCGGTAGTCCTCGACAAACTCGCCGAAGAAACTGTCTTCCTGGTCCCCGACCGGCTGATCGAGAGACAGTGGTTGTCGAGCCATCTTGATGATGACTTGGGCGTCCTCCATCGATAGCCCAGCCCTCTTGGCAGTCTCCTCGACCGACGGGGAGCGACCAAGCTCCTGGTACAAATCGCGAGTGATCTGCCGAACCTTGCTCATCGTGTCGATCATATGGACAGGCACGCGGATGGTTCGGCTCTGATCGGCGATCGCACGTGTAATCGCCTGACGGATCCACCAAGTCGCGTACGTTGAGAACTTGAAGCCACGAGCATGCTCGAACTTATCGACCGCTCGCATCAGACCCGTGTTGCCCTCTTGGATCAGATCCAAAAAGCTCAAGCCACGGTTGCGATACTTCTTGGCGATCGAAACCACCAAACGCAGATTCCCAGCAGAAAGATCTCGCTTGGCAGCATCGTAGGAGCATCGGTAATTTGCAACACGCTCGACGCGGCGTTGGAGCGTCGCGGGTGTCTCATAAGTGATCCGCATCAAGTAGCGAAGCTCTTTGAGCATCTTCTCGACCGTCGTGCCTTCGACAGTACCGGTTCGCTTGGCCTCCGCCAACCGAAACTTGAGCGTATCCATCTGATGTTCAATCGTTTTGAGCTTTTGAAACATCGGTTCGAGCCGATTGGCTCGCAAATTCATCTCTTCAATCAACCGAACTGCTTTGTTGCGACGGACTACCAAACGACGCCAAGCGGCTCGCCGCTCGACCATCGCAGTCCGACGGCAGATGGCGGTGTGAAAGTCCGCGTAGTTGCGCTGCAGAAGATGCCTAAGCGTTTTGATGTTCGGTCCGATCCTGCGCATAATCGCAATCTTTTCCGAAGCGTTCGTCACGCTCACCTCGATCGTTCGATCAAGCCGCAGGCGACCGTCTCGAACTTGCTCGAGAAGCTTCGTCGCCCCCTGAAGCATAAAATCGGTCGCAAGCATCCAGTTGCGGTAGTGAAATCGAGTCCACTCGATGTGCCTGGCGGCCGATACCTCTTGCTGTCGGGTCAGCAGTGGAATCTCGCCCATCTGCATCAAGTACATCCGGACCGGATCCTCGATCGCATCGACGACTCCGTCATCTTCGGCAAAATAATCCTCAAAATCATCTTCAAGCAGCTCCTCGTCACGAGGTCCACTCTCTACCGCCAATCCCTCGGTCTCATCGATCTCGAATTCCATACCACCCGGAATCGCATCGATCAGGTCCCGGTCTTCCTCGAAATAAGCCTCTTCGGAAACGATCGGTCGGTCACTTGCAGTCTGTCGGCTAACTCGTTTTGGCATAAATAAAACTACTTGGACGGGCTCGCTGGAGTCGGATCATGATGGAGGCACGTAGACGAGAGGATTTGGGCCTCTCGGTTTGTTGGCCCTGGTAGAAGTAGGGCGGAGCGACCGGCGTGCCATCGAGGCATTGTTCGCACTGGGGAGTCAGGAAATCAACGGTTTTCCTTGGGAAAACTCGCGAAAAACCTTTTCGCCCCCACCGTGATTCTTGGGAAAGCCCATGGAAGGCTTTTCCGGATGGGTGAAAAATCCAACATGAGTTGTCTTTTTGCAACGCGCAAAGGTTGCGTCCTGGCAACATACCAAGCCGATTCCCATTGACCCCCATGGGTCATTTTTCCATACTTTGCTAGCTGCCTACCAACCTACCCGATGGATCTAAACGATGGACCCGAATCTTACTCAGGAGTGCTTGGAGCTGGCCAACCGAGCCAAAGCAGCCGCTCTGGAGTTGCAGGTCCTCTCGAGCCAAGTCAAAAACCGCTGGCTGCTCGACGCAGCCGACCGGATTGAGCAGTCTGGTGAATCGATTCTCATCGCCAACGCCAAGGATCTGGAACTGGCCCCCTCGTACGGACTTACCGAATCGGCAATCGATCGACTCCGGCTCGATCCAGCGCGTTTAAGCTCGATTGCCAAAGCCCTGCGCGATGTTGCGGCGTTGGCCGATCCGGTGGGTGAATGCTTAGGTGGCTCGATTCGTCCAAACGGATTGCAGATACAAAAAGTCCGGGTGCCGATCGGGGTGATTTTATTCATCTACGAATCCAGGCCTAATGTGACTGCTGATGCGGCTGCCATCGCGATCAAAAGCGGCAATGCGATCATCCTGCGCGGAGGCAAAGAAGCCTTTCATTCATCCCGGGCCATCGTCGAGATTTTGCAAGCCTCGGCCAGATCGGCGGGGATCCCCGAGGATTCCTTGCAGATGGTCTCGACACTCGATCGCCAAGCCGTCGGCGAGCTATTGAAGCTATCCAAGCAGATCGACTTGGTGATCCCTCGCGGAGGCGAGTCGCTGGTGCGACGCGTGACGGCCGAAGCCACCATGCCGGTGCTCAAGCATTTCGACGGCAACTGCCATGTTTATGTCGATCGCACAGCGGACTTGGACCAAGCCCGACGGGTGGTGGTCAATTCCAAAACACAGAGGATGGGGGTCTGCAACGCTGCCGAATCGTTGCTGGTCGATGCCCAAATCGCCCAAACCTTTCTGCCTATGCTTGCTCAGGACTTGCTTGCTTTCCACATTGAACTCCGAGGCGATGCTCTCACCATGCAGATCCTGCCAGGGATCGAGGCTGCCACCCAAGAGGACTGGGGCCGCGAGTACCTTGGACCGATCCTGAGTATCAAAGTCGTTGCGGATGTCGATGAGGCAATTGCGCACATCAACCAGTATGGGTCCAAGCACACCGACGCGATCATGACCAAGGACTTGCAGACCGCAAGGCGTTTTACCTCGCGGGTGGATTCTGCGGTGGTGATGGTCAATGCTTCGACCCGTTTCAACGATGGTGGTCAGTTTGGTTTGGGGGCTGAGATCGGAATCAGCACCGACAAACTCCATGCCAGAGGGCCATGTGGATTGAGCGAACTGACGACTTACAAGTACGTCGTCATCGGGGACGGACACGTGCGCGAAAACTAATTCGCGTCAACTCATGCATATCGCCAGGAAGGATCTTGCTATGCCATCGAAAAATCTTCAGAAGTGGTTTCACAAATTGCGAGGTCCTATCGATGCGATCTATCAACCCTGGGCAGCAAACGCCTCGACTCGGATCTCTCAATTGCTCGGCTCACCGGTGAACCTGAGTATTGTCCAAATCCAGACCCAGCAGAGCACCACAGAATCAAACACTGCGGAATCAAACACTGCGGAATCAGGCACTGCCAAATCAGGCTGTTTTGATTGTGAGGTGGAGATCCCAAACGCCGTGGATCCATGGACCCTAAGCCTCGACTCTCCGTTGGTCTTTTGCTTGATCGACCGCTTGCTAGGCGCCCCAAATAACGCCCCAGTATCCAACGCTTCAGTAACTTCAAATCGGGTTTTGACGGCCATCGACTGGCGAGTGGCAAGCTATGCTCTTGAGGAGTTCATTCATCCTTGTTTAGACCTCTGGCAAAGTGGCTTGCCGTTTCAAACCCCGAGGGCCAAGCTTCATCGCAACCCATCGGCGAAGTCATTCGATCATGTCCGAATCGACTTTGAGTTGCGCATGGCAAGAGACTCCGCAACATCGAAAGGCGAATCGCTTTGGCGCGGGGCTTGGAAGATCCCCGAATCGTTTCTCGTGGCCAATCTCGGACGGTTGCTGTTCCAACAGAGCGATCAAGCGAGCTTGGCGGTCGTGCTCGCACGCTCCAGGATTTCAAGAGCCGAACTGAGTCAATTGGAGGTTGGAGACATCATCTCGACCGAGCAACTGGCGACA
>CAILTZ010000706.1 GCA_903837255.1 uncultured Pirellula sp.
CACCGAGCGGGAGCGGGGGATGTGCGAAGCGTATCTAAAGGATGGTCGAAGCATCCGGGAGTTGGCGCTCGTGCTGGTCAACTCCAACGAGCTGGCCTTCATCCCCTGAGATATCCCCTGAAGTAATTTCGGGGAGAAATACCCCGGCCGGTGCGGTGAGGCGGACACCACAACCAGGCCGATGGGGTACCTCAGCGTGCGGCTGCCCGACGCGTAAGGCGGTTGATATCGAGAAGAAAAAAAATCGAAAGCGCAGAAGGATGCAGACTTTGTCGGTCCACAGACCTCCGCTGACGCTTTCGACTTTTGGGTAGAACGGAGGCTTTGCCCAAGGATCGAGCATCGCCACCGAGAAACCTGTTGGAGCAATCTGCGTACCATTTCGACTTGAGCCGGCTCGATAAGTCGACTCGGCTAGGGATTTCAACCGTTTCAGGAAAAAAAATTTCCGGTACGATGGGGGCTGACTCGAGTCGGGATGCCTGACTGCTCGGCACTTGGGCTGAAAGTGAGCAGCAACCCCAGGCCGACAAACCTTGTTTTTTATGCGAATTCTATGAGCGATCCAATCCCACGCGTGATCCGAATATTCGATACCACCCTGCGCGACGGCGAGCAGTCTCCGGGGGCGAGCATGAATTTGGCCGAGAAGCTCGAGGTGGCCCAAGCCCTTGCGAACCTCGGGGTGGACATTATGGAAGCGGGTTTCCCGATCGCCAGTCCGGGAGATTTCGAGGCTGTTCGGGAGATTGCCACGACCATCCGTGGACCAATCATCTGCGGGCTCGCTCGTTGCAATGATGGGGATATCGATCGAGCTTGGGAATCGCTCCAGAAGGCCGAGCGATCTAGGATTCACGTTTTCTTGGCGACAAGTGCCATCCATCGCGAATTCAAATTGCGGATGACGCAAGAGGAGATCGTCGCCAGGGCGGTTGCTGGGGTCAAGCGGGCCTTGTCCTATTGCGACGATGTCGAGTTTTCCGCCGAGGACGCTGCGCGGACCGAGATCGACTTTCTATGCCGCGTGGTGGAAGCAGCCATTGCTGCGGGAGCCACGACGATCAATGTTCCAGACACGGTGGGCTACACCACTCCGAGCGAGATGTACGCTCGCATCGAGGAGTTGCTCAACAGAGTTCCGAACATTGACCGAGCGATCCTCTCGTGCCACTGCCACGATGACTTGGGACTGGCCGTTGCCAATTCGCTAGCCGCTGTCGCCGCTGGTGCTGGGCAGATCGAGTGCACGATCAATGGGATTGGGGAGCGAGCCGGTAATTGCTCACTCGAGGAGGTGGTCATGGCCATGCGCACCCGGAGCGATCTGTATCACACGAGCACGGGGATCAAGACCGAGCGTCTGGTCCCGACGAGTCGATTGGTCTCAAAAATCACTGGTTTGGATGTCCAGCGCAACAAGGCGATTGTTGGCCGCAACGCATTTGCTCATGAGGCGGGCATTCACCAAGACGGGATGCTCAAAGAACGCCGAACGTATGAGATCATGCGACCCGAGGATGTCGGATTTTCCAAGACGGACTTGGTGCTGGGCAAGCACTCTGGTCGAGCGGCCCTTGCCGACCGAGCCCGTGAGCTTGGGTACCGGCTCACCGGCGAGCAGCTCCAGGTTCTTTTCGAGCAATTCAAGATATTGGCCGACAAGAAGAAAAACATCTTTGACGGTGACGTCGTGGCATTGATCCAACAGCAGATCAGCGGTGCGGCAGTTCCGGGATGGTCGTTGGTTGCCTACGAGCTAGCAAGTGGATCGGGCCAATCCCCAGCCGTCCAACTGACACTTGCCATTGACGGCAAGGACC
>CAILTZ010000707.1 GCA_903837255.1 uncultured Pirellula sp.
CCGTAACCAACGAAGACCAACTCTGAATCCTTGATGGAGATCTTGGGCTCAGGTTTACCCGCGACGGCAATAAAGTCCTTAAAGTACTCGAACTCGATGGTTTCGCCCCCTTTGCCCTGAAACTCCCAACGAGTCTCCGGGGTGGTGGTCAAGCCGAGCATCGGAAAGACCTGACGATACGAACCGACAGCAGGCACAAGCTGCAAACCATTGGCCTGGAATTGGGTCTCCAGATACAATTGTGTCAGCGCATCGCCTTGGGTCGCCGGCCCTCGGCCCTCGAGCAGATCGTCAGCAAGGAACCGGATGTGGGCTCTAAGCGTCGGCTCGGAGATCTTTTTTTGGACATTCTCAATACTTTGCCCTTGAGCACCGTAAAGCAAAAGAGTCATAGCAAGTACAACCGCGCTGGGCCCTCGCAGGCGGGTTACAATTCGTATCCATCGGTAATAATGCATTGGAAACCCTTCGATTGCATTCGAGTTTGAAACGGGCTTTCGAGCTCGCCCCCGGTAAACTAGCTGAGCTGGTAACAGTAAACAAATAGAATACGCCCAAACTAATAGAGAACGCCACCGCTGGCAAGCTCAAGAGTAATCCTACAACATGCACAGTGGCAATCCGATGCTAGAGTCTCCGATGGTCGAGTCGCAGTCCAAGACCATCGAATTCGAGGTTCGAGGAATGTCTTGTGCTGCTTGCGTTCTCCGCGTCGAACGGGCGATCAAGAACATCCCAGAAGTTTCGGATGCAACGGTGAATTTGGCCACGGAACGGGCCTGGGTGCAGCTCCAAAGCTCACAAAATGATGCGGTCTCTAAAGTTCAAGAAGCGATCGAACAAGCCGGATACTCCGCTAGCAGGATCTCGGCAGACGATCCACCAGATCGGTCTACCCTTGGGACATCTGCCGAATTCGACCCTGAACTAAGGAGCTTACAACGCGACTTCTGGATTTCCTTCGTCTTCGCACTCCCTGTTTTCCTCATCTCGATGCTCCCGATGCTCTGGAATCCCTTGATGGACCAGATGATGAAGCTGCTTTCGATGCAAGGTTGGAACTGGATCCTCTGGAGCTTTGCAACCGTCGTTCAATTTTGGGCTGGACGCAGGTTCTATCGAAACGCTTACCACAGCCTCAAAGGCTGGTCTCCGGACATGAACGTTCTGGTCGCTATGGGGACCACAGCCGCCTACGGAGTCAGCACCCTAATCACGCTCTTTCCAAATTGGCTCGGTCGACACCAACAGCACGTCTACTTTGAATCCTCCGCAGTCGTGATCTGCCTTGTCCTATTGGGCAAATGCCTGGAATCACGCTCGAAACGAACAACCCGAGAAGCCCTCGTAGGGCTGGCCAACTTGCAACCTCAGTTTGCTCAGAAGGTCCAGGTCGACCAGACGACTCGGGTTCCCGTTTCCGAAATCGCCCTAGGGGATCGACTGGAGGTTTTTGAGGGACAAGCCATCCCGCTAGATGGCCTGATCGAAATCGGTAGCAGTTTTATCCAAGAGGGGATGGTCACGGGCGAACCTATTCCCAAAGAAAAAACGCCAGGGGATCGAGTCATCGGCGGCACCGTCAATGGCAATGGACGATTGACCATCCGAGTGACAGCCATCGGCAAAGACACTTTTTTATCCCGGATGACCGCACTGGTCATCGATGCACAAGCCAGGAAGCCTCCGATTCAAACAGCATTGGATCGCATCATACGAATATTCGCTCCAGCAGTTTTTCTCTTGGCGATTGCTACCGCCTTGGGTTGGTGGATGATGAGTACCGAATCGGCCTTCGAGAAAGCACTGTTGCATGCGGTCGCTGTACTGATCGTTGCGTGCCCCTGCGCTCTGGGGCTTGCTGCTCCCATGAGCATGATGGTCGGCAGTGGCCGCGCCGCAGAGCTTGGGATCCTGTTTCGCTCCCACGAAGCGATCCAAAAGCTCGCCAAGATCGATTCGATTGTCTTCGACAAGACCGGAACGCTCACCATGGGTAAACCCACCCTTGCGGGCTCATGGCCTCTTGCATCTCCAATCCACAGCTATAGCGAGACTCAGTTGCTAGGGCTTGCAGCCGTAGCGGCCAAGTCCTCGAGCCATCCGATCTGTCTTGCCATCCGCGAGGCGGCCAAGGATCTTCGCTTGATGGCGTTTGTGATGGAAAGCCAGGCTGTTCCGGGCAAAGGGGTTCAGGTGCGGCTCAGCGACCAGCGTCAATTATCGCTCGGTTCTTACGCTTGGATGAAGCAACAGGGGCTCTCGACCGAACTATCCGATTCATTGCAGCGGCGATTGTCCGAACAAGGCTACAGCATCAGCTGGCTTGCCGTCGGCAAAGAACTGGTAGGTGCTCTCGGGGTCCAGGATTCACTCAAGACCGATGGAAAAAAAACGATTGCTTTGCTCCACAAGCAAGGCTTGCGGACTTCGATCCTCTCTGGAGATCAATCCATCTCGGTTCAGCGCGTCGCGCAAGAGCTTGAAATCGATCGATGGGCAGCCGAGCAATCGCCAGAGGAAAAGGGGAAAAGAATCCAGGAGTATCAAGCATTAGGGGAGAAGATCGCATTCGTTGGAGACGGGATTAACGACGCTCCAGCACTGGCTAGCGCCGATGTGGGGATCGCCATGGGGAGTGGATCTGAAATCGCCATCTCTGCCGCAGACGTCGTTTTGGCATCGAGCTTTTTGCCTCAGATCCCTCTTGCGATCGGACTTGCACGTCGGGTCATGCGAAATATCTACCAAAACCTGTTCTGGGCCTTCGCCTACAACATCATCCTCCTGCCATTGGCAGGAGGTTGGTTATCGCCATGGACTAGCTGGACGTTTACTCCCATGCTGGCCGCATTGGCCATGGGGCTATCAAGTTTGCTGGTGGTCGGAAATGCCTTAAGGCTCAGATCCTACCAAGGATTCCGTTACTGACCGCGACGATCGGACATCTCGTGGACCATATCGACCAGAGCGATCACATGCTCGACGGGAGTCCCTGGGAGAATCCCATGTCC
>CAILTZ010000708.1 GCA_903837255.1 uncultured Pirellula sp.
AGGTCTGGGTTTGTTCGGGTCAATCCAATATGGAGTGGCCGGTAGCTGCGAGTACGAATCCCCAGGAGGAAATCGCTGCAGCCAAATACCCTTTGATTCGACATATCAAGGTGCCGCTGGTACCGTCGATGGTTCCGTTGGACAATTTTCAATCGAGTTGGCAGGTTTGCTCTCCGGAGACGGCGGCAAGTTTTACTGCGGTCGGATACTACATGGCCCGTGAGTTGTCCAAGGAGCTCGATGTTCCAGTTGGACTGGTGAATTCATCCTGGGGTGGTACCCGCGTCGAACCGTGGGTCCCCCCTGTTGGATTCCAAAGGGTAGAAAAGCTCCAGGGTATCTATCAATCGGTCATTGGGCGAACACCAGGAACGGACCAATACCAACAACGATTGGCGCAGCATATCCAAGCCCTTCAGGATTGGTTGATCAAAGCCAAAGCACAAGGGGATCGACGCGAGCTGTTGGCTCCAAGCCCAGCGTATCCTAGCGAGCTGGCTCCTTTTGGCAGCAATCAAGACCCAACGATGCTCTACAACGGGATGATCCATTCGATCGTCGGTTTTCCTATCCGCGGCGCGATATGGTACCAAGGTGAATCCAACCACGACGAAGGGATGCTGTATCTGGAAAAGAAAAAGGCTCTCATTCAAGGCTGGCGGGAACTTTGGGGACAAGGGGACTTTCCCTTTTACTACGTTCAGATCGCGCCATTCCGATACGGAGATCGCGATCCGACCATGTTGGCGAAATTTTGGGAAGCTCAAGCCGCGGTGCAAACGGCGGTTCCCAAGACGGCGATGGTGGTCATCAATGACATCGCAACCGTCAACGATATCCACCCACCTAACAAACAAGAGGTCGGGCGACGGCTAGCGCTCCTGGCGTTATCCAACGACTACGGTCGTAAAGAGATACCTGCTCGTAGCCCGGAGATGGTCAGCACTGAGCCGATGGGCAAACAACTGAAATTGACCTTCAAGAATACCGCGGGTGGTTTAAAGACACGTGATGGAAAGCCACCGAGCCACTTCGAAGTCACAGGTGTAGGCTCCAGCGGATATCAACCCGCGACTGCACAAATCCAAGGCGATTCTGTTGTCCTTAGCAGCGACAAGGTTTCTGAGCCAACCGCCGTGCGGTTCGCTTGGGACATGTTGGCCGAACCGAATCTTTGCGGCATGACGGGTCTGCCCGTAGGGGCATTTCGTGCAGGAAAAGAACCCGATTTCCTCGATTCGGTCCCGAGTGCCAAAGCGTATCGTTTGGTCTACGATCTGGATCTGAGCAAGCTTGCTGACGAGATTCGCTACGATGAGGATAACAGTTCAAAGGTTGGTGCGTTTGAACGCATCGCCTACCTGCTCGAACTCAGTGGTCCACAAGGTGAGGAACAAAAGGTTTTCGTGTCGATGAAGGCGTTTACGAAAGATCCCAAGAAGATCGGTATCCCGACGTTCGCCTCCAAGGCTCGATTCCAAATGCCAGTCGAAAGCCTCGATATTTACAGCAATGTTCCGGGGCTATCGGTCGGAACGGGAATCGAGTCAGGGAACATCGAGTTTTGGCCGGACAATTACGGACAGAAGAACCAAGCCATGATCGCAGGAGCTTCCGACAGCCTCTACGATTTCGGTGACGAGTTGGTCCCACCCGAGGACGGGTACGGATCGATGCAAGTCCATCACGGGGCGGCCAAGCAGACGGTGTTTGCGATCAACCAATGGAAAGCGGGAGGCAGGGCGGATATCGGGATTGGCAACAGCCCGGGAGAAAACCGCGACTGGACCTTCTCCTCATCGGCGGGCAACTATTTGTCCAAGCGATTGAGGGTCTTTGTCAAATAGATCTGGAACTTTCTGACTATCAAAAAAGAGAAAGCCTAGCGAAGTGATGCACTTAGCTAGGCTTTCTTACTTGTGAGCTCCGGGGGGAGCGAGCTATTGCATCTTTTTCGGGTCGAGTTGGCTGAAGGGTAGCTCGAATGTCTTCATCATCCCTTCGAGATCCCCGGACTTGAGCCCTTGAGTGAACCAATACTCTCTGGCGGCTGCACTGCCGTGAGTGAAAGCTGCTTCGCGGATACGACCAGTCGCTTTCTTCTGAAGCACATCGTCCCCGATCGCTTGAGCCGTCCTGATGGCATCACCGATGTCACCTTTTTCGAGGATCCCTTTCATCTGCTGTGCGTGGTGAGCCCAAACACCAGCA
>CAILTZ010000709.1 GCA_903837255.1 uncultured Pirellula sp.
AGGGCATCGAGGATCAGCACATCGAGCCCCTCGAGCAGCGCCATACTCGATGGTTCGATCTGGTTGGTATCGGTGCAATAAGCGACGTTGCCGATCCGATACCCATAGACGCGGCAGTAAGGCCCATGGATTAGCGGGATCGGTGTAAAGGTCGCGCCGAGGATCTTGATCGGATCATCATCGACCCTCCTGATTTGCATGCTGGGGATCGCACCCGGATGGGTCTGCTCACGCGGTTCAAACGCGTAGTCCAAGACCTTTCGAATGCGATTCTCAACAACTTCCGATGCATAGATCGGGATGGGGTGTCCGAGCATAAACGGAAAGAGCCGAACGTCATCGAGCCCATGCAAATGGTCCGCATGCTCATGGGTGTAGAGGACCGCGTGCACCAGGGAGATCTTTTCTCGAAGCAACTGGTTGCGCAGGTCCGGTGGCGTGTCGATCAGCAGGTTCCCCTGCGGGAGACCAAGGATGGCGCTCGATCGCGTTCGTTGATTGCGGGGGTGTCCACCTGTACAGACCGCACAATCGCAGCCGATGCATGGCACCCCGACACTCGTGCCCGTACCGAGCAAAATCATGGAGCCTTGGATGTCGGTTGAAGCACTCATTGATCCGCCTTGGGGCTACACGTACCACTCGACATAGCCGCGCGAACGGCTATCGAGCTTGCGAATGTCATCCACGCGAAAACGGCAACCGTTGGCATCGATGAAATGAACCGTCCAAGCGCTCACTCGCCGGACGTCTTCTTCGGCATTGAGCACAAATCGGGTCCTTCCGTGATCCGTATCGACGTCCCATTCGCACGGTTCCTGAGTCCCAGAGACCCAATGGACTTTGAGTATCTGCGGAACGAACTCCCTGAGCGTCAATTCCTGCTCGATGGCTTGGCGATCCATAGGATCCAGCGCATCGAGGTTTTTCAAGCAGACGAGTTCCTCGCCATCCTTCGACAAGATCGAAACCCACTCCTTAGGCGCTCCGACCGGATACATCGGTATGACCATCACTTCGCTATAGACCTTGCCCTTTGAATCGGTGAGCCGTAGGTGGCTCCATGCATCCCGATCAAGCTTAAAAATCCAGCGACCCGTCGAATCCCGCAATGCCCCATGGCGCGCAAACTCAGCCGAACGGCTTGTCAATTCGTTTGTGTCAGCGATTCCCATCAATCATCCCACGTCTTGTGTTTCCAACTTTTCGAGTTTGACCCTAGCATCAAAGCTCAAAGCTCAATCTTGTCTATAAGGATGGATCCGAATTGCCATCCGACTGGCGGTACAATGCGGTTGGTATGAGAATCTCGGCAGGAACTTCTTGTCCGTTAAGATACTTCAGGATCGAAGCCATGGTCTCTTGTCCGATGCGAACCGGGAACTGGATCGGGTCGGCGTAGATCTTGCCATCGCGAATCGCTCGCTTGCCATCGATCTGACCGTCGAACCCGACGATCTTGATCTTGCCGGCAACCCCTGCATTCTCTAGAGCCGCATAGCAACCCAGGGCCGATGGATCGTTGATGGCAAAAATCCCGTTCAGATCCGGGTGGCTCTGGAGCAAATCCTGGGTGGCTTTGTAACTTTTGTCCTTGGCTGCATCTCCGGGCAATACTGCGACGATTTCGATCGAAACCCCTTTGGCCTTCTTTTGCTCTTCAAGTTCTTCGCGGAAGCCTTTGGTTCTGAGCATCACACTCTCGACTTGAGGGAAGTCCAAGATGGCCACCTTGCCCTGCCCTCCCAAGGCCTCGATCATGGCAATGGCGGCTTGGCGTCCGCCGCTGTAGTTGTCGGTAGCCACGTGCGTGACGACCTTGGCACCCGGAGCGATCGACGCGATGTCGGCAGTAAAGACAGGGATGCCCGCCGCATTGGCTTCCTTGATCGCCGTCCCGACGGCTCGGCTATCGCACGGGGTCAAGATGATCGCAGATACTTTTTGAACGATGAAATCCTTGACTTGGTTCTGCTGTTTGTTCGCGTCGTACTCACCGCTGACGCTGATGAGTTCGTAACCAGCCTCCTGTGCGGCTTGCTTGACCGAATCGGAGATCTCGACAAAGAACGGATTGGCCGTTGTAAGGATCGAGATGCCGATCTGTTTGGTCGGCCCACTCGATTTAGCCTTTGTCGCATCAGCCTTCGTCACATTATCCTTCGTCGCAGAACCGCTGCAGCCACTCCACACACAGACCATGCAGAGCACAAGCCCAAGATAACGGATCGACATCGCTCAATTCCTATCGCTGTAGTAGGGAGATCTCTATTTTGGTTTTTTCTTATTAGACGGGTTGCTACCCGGGGGATTACGGTTGGGACGCTGCCGCTGGGGTCGCGAGGAACCGTCGACGGTTTTAGTATCCTGCGTATCGCTCGAACCGCCACGAGACTCCCGATTTTTCTTGAAAAAGGGTTCGAAAAGCTCCGCGAATGTCTCAGGTGGCTTGGTGTTCTTGAGCTTGGCCTTTTCGCCTCGCGGTGCTGAAGGCATCGCGGGCCGTTGGCCAGGCGCGGTGTTGGATACCGCCGCGAGGATCTCGCTTACGGTCCCCTCGGGCAAGCTCTTGATCTCTGCTTGCGGCGTGTACTTCTTGATCAAGAACCGTTCGATCAACGACCAGGTCGAAGAGGTGATGAAATAGATGCACAAGCCGGCCGGGACGCGGAAGAACAAAACCCCCATCATGATCGTCATGATCATCATCATCTGCTGAGCTGTCCGAGTCTGCTCGTCGGTGGCTTTGGGCATGAGCACCTTCTGCTGAATGATAAACAAGCTGATGGTGATCAAGGGGAGGATATTCAAGTAAGGGCCAAACCAACCGGGGCCCTTGCCTGCGATGAACTGCGGCATCCACTGCTGCCAATCCAGGAGCATGTCCGGACCGGCTAGGTTTGAGCACCACTCAAGACCTGGGATCAAGGGTTGTTGGCGGAGGGCGACGTCGACCGACACGCAGCGGTAAAGGCCGATGACGATCGGCAATTGGATCATCGCTGGCAAACAACCAGCTAACTGATTGATACCAGCCTTCTTCATAAGCATCTGCTGGGCAGACATCATCTTGGTCGGCTCGTCCTTGAGCGCCTCCTTGAGCTTGGCCATGTGTGGCTGGACCGATTGCATCTTTTGGGCGTTGACAGCCATGCGTCGGCTGACTGGGAACATCAGCGACCGGACCAGCACCGTGAGCATCATGATCGCTAGACCATAGTTGCCGATGAGTTGGTAGAAAAAGTGCAAGATCCATCCCAATCGGACGGCGAAGAATCCAAAAATATCCCAACCATACTCGATCGCTTCATCGAGCTTATAGGCCGAGAGCAACTGCGGTGACTTAGGACCTGCAAAAATGCGGTAAGCCGCCGCGTGTTGACCTTGGGCAGGGATGTTCGTCGTCGGGGTGACGAACCAAAAGCCAGTGTTGTAAGCCTGCTGTCGCTGAGCATCGAACTTCGAAGGATCTAAAAATTGATCGTTCAGAACCGTCGCTTTGGCCCTCTTGAGGCCAGTCATCGATTCCGGGATCGATGGGGATGGCTGCATAGCCGCCGTAAAGACCTGCGTATCGACGCCGATGTACTTGATGTTCCGCTTGGCAGGGTCATCCTGAGGTCCAAACAGAGGGGAATCAGGGTCCGTGGGAACTTTTTTGGCTTGATCGATCAAGCCACGGGTCATCGAGATCGAATACTCGATGGCTTCGCTTCCAACGATCACATCCCGGGCTCCAGGAGCTGAGAAGAAATGGGGCGATAGTTTGGTCGGATACCACCAACCCTCAAGGGAGATGCCATTGAGACCCTCTTGCCTTAATGCTACCTCGTGCGGTGTATCATCCAAGTTCCTGACGATGGTCGTAAGCTCCAAATGGTATTGCCATTGGTCGGCCGTCGAAGGTGACTTGGTCTCCGGAGCTTTAAGCAAACGATACTGCTTGACCAACTCCAAGTTCGCATCGATCCCGGCGAACTTGAGCTGCGTTCCCAGTGGTAAACGAAACTCGACACCCATCCCACCATCGACCGGTATCTCGGAGGCGTCCCAGGTTCCATTGAGGGTCGACTCGAGTCCAAGGATGGCGCTGTCTCCCTCGACGATTTCTTTGCCGTCGATTTTTGCCAAGGTCACTCCGCAT
>CAILTZ010000710.1 GCA_903837255.1 uncultured Pirellula sp.
ACCATCGCCATCGCATTCCAGCGGATGATGCTCTTGATGCGACGCTCGAGCTCGCGGTTGCCTGGGTAAGCTGGCTGTTTGGAGGCCGGGATGGAATTGACGTAAGGCGTTGTGGTTTCGATCGGAATCTCGACCCCATCGCGCCGAGCCCGATTCTCCAAAGCTTTGACCAGATAGCGGACGCGCTCTGCACCTTTGCTTTTAGCCACGTAGTCCAGGGACCCGAGCCACTCGCTGGTTTCAGCCGGATCCACATCGATCGGGGCCTCTACTTGTCCGGATGCCACGAGCACCGAGGGATCCGCTTCACCGAGGAGTTTTGCATCCGACATAGGCTTCTTAATTCGTCAAATGGGGGAATGTGGCAAGGTAGAAAATCCTTCCCAAGCCGATTGTTTTAACAAGAATGTATTGTCGCGAAAAAGACCAATTCGTGGAAGACGAGGCGAGGTCATTTTGCGTTGAAGCCGGAACAACACGGGCCGAAAAACCCGCATTAAAGGTCAAAACGAACCGTTTTCCGGGGTTCTTGGACCTTCCCACACTCGCCTCGCCTGTTGGCTAAATCGATTTTATTGCCTAAACAATGGCTGTCAGGGCGGGGTAAACCTCCTGCAAAGGCACCCCACTCGCTCAAGGTCCGGTTCATCGGACTTCGCTGCCCGAGCCCCGATGAAACTCCGAAAGCCGGCTGACTCGGCCCGAGGAAGTCTCTTCGCTACTTGCCGGAATACTGCTTGGCACATTGCTTGGCCAGGGAAGGATGGAGGCAAAGTACATCGCGTTGAGATCGACCGATGCCTCGCCGGGGGTCTCTAGCCCCGGAACCGCCTGCAGAGCGGCGACTAAGCTGGTCAGTGGCAGAGCAGCTTTTGGAGTGCACAACGTGGCTTGACTGAGCTTCATGGCCACGGGCGGCCATTGGCTCGGGCCAGGCAACTGACCATTTAACCGCAACCCCTCCGGACCAAGTTCAAAAGCCACGGATAACGCCTCGATCGTTTGACTAACAGTCAACGGAGAGTCCCACTTCGAGGGAAGCTGCAGCCACTGAGCCGCCTTGCGCAGCCACTCGGTTTGCAAAGCTCCTTGCTGACAATCAACTTTGCCTTGCGCGTAGAGGATCTGACCATCGCACACGTTGAGTTGACTCAACGAAACCGAGCCCAGCCCTTTGAATGGAGAACCGACAGGGGATGTCAGATCGGCAAACTGAACCCGATCCAACTCCCCTTGAACGATCGCATCCCAGCCTTGAGGGCTCCATTGCGCTCGCACAACCCCGCGGAATTGGGACGCTTCACCGAAAGCTTTCAGAACCTTGAGTCGCTCCGAGAAATTCGAGCAAGCGATCCAGGTCTTTGGCGAACGGACTTCGATCCGCGTCGAGAGGTTCCCGGGTGCATGATCCCTGAGAACCTGGACTTGGATCTCTCCAAAGGGTTGATCGGCATAAGCGAACTTCGAGACAATCGATGAACGGTTCTCCGTGGGCTTCATCAGGATTTCGACTTGGCTAAGCTGCGTTACCCCGGCAGCGTGATGCACCTCGAGCCCCTCTGGAACCGAGATTGCCAGCATCCGCTCGCGCGTTTGCGGCTTGCAGAGAAATCCGTCGTGAAGCAGCTCCAGGATCGCATCGAGCTGACTTGCGTCCAATCGAGGCCCATCGAGCACCAGCGACCAACCCTGCGACTTGATCAATCCTGCGACCTGCCGAACCTTGGCCATCGGAGCGTCGGTTTCTGGATGGTACAAGACCACCTCGCTAGCCAAGAACTGCTCGGGGGCGAGCATCCTAAACTGGCCAGCCACGACACGGACCCCCAAGTTCGCAGCGACTCGCGATTCCCACTCTCGCTTCAGATGGGATTGGTAATAAGGGGACCAGTAGAGGACCGTAAGCATCGCCAGAACCAGCGTCGGAAGAACACCGACCAAAACAAACAGAAACCTAACTAAGCGTTTTCGGGTCGCCTCGTGCAGGAGTATTCGCGCTGTCGGGTAGCTGGACATAGGCCTCTGATGTACCAAATGTGGCTTGAGCAAATCAAGCTAGAACGGGCCAAAATAGCTCCACAGGATTTCCGGTGCGCAATGTGACCAGAACCAACGTATGCTGCATGCCCTCAAAGT
>CAILTZ010000711.1 GCA_903837255.1 uncultured Pirellula sp.
ACTTTGAGGGCATGCAGCATACGTTGGTTCTGGTCACATTGCGCACCGGAAATCCTGTGGAGCTATTTAGTGTTGATCTTTGACGATTTTATATTCTACCTATCGCAAAACAATCCATTGAGTCTCATCGTTTGATATCGGTGCTTTTAGACCCTTTGCCTGCTATAATGCTCGATTCCTACCTGACGCAGGGGATAACCTGTGCCTGAATCCTCCCGAAAAACACTCCATACTCCTGACCCATCCATGCGTGTCTTGATCCCCATTCTTTGCTTGATTCTGGCGGGATCTCTTGGGCATGCCCAAGCCCCCCAGACCGATCGCCTGACGTTGGCGGGCATCAACGTCACCCCGCATCAGTTCTCCCAGGAGATGCAGTGGCGACGAGCACCCGAACCGGCCCTCTCGGCCCGCACCGAACTCTTCGTGCGAAACGACTCGAATGACAACTTGCGAATCACCGGCCCCTTGCGATTCGATACGGCCAGCCCGAGCGACCTGGTGGCCGCCAACGCTCTGGCTTGGCGCGACCCATCCTGGGAAAACGGGTTCGAACTCCCAGCCGGTGCCCTGAGAGTCCTGCGCTTCAATGGTAAAACTCCCGAATGGGGAACCGAATCCAACCACACCCTAACCTACAAAACCGATGCTCAAAACGACAAGGAAATCCTATTCGATATCGATACCCCTGTGGCCTGGATCGAGTCGATCGGATTTCTCAATAGCCCCGAATCGTTCCGACCGACCAAGATGATCGTCACGCTTCGAAACGATCTGGACGAGAATCTTCAACTCCTGTCGTGCCAACTGTGGCTCCCCAAAGACAACGACTCCTACCACACTCTGTTTCCCTCCTATTCCCCGAGCGATCTGCAAACCTGGAACGCTGATAAAAACGTCCCTGCCAAAGAACTCACCGGCTTTACGATCAACACCCAGCCCCTGCCTTTGACCTACATGGCCTTGGAGGTCGTCCTCAAAAAGGATCCTCAGTCCGAGCCGATGAGCCTGTGGGCTAATATTAAAATCCGCCCGAGCTCCTTCGATGTCAGTGGCGGTTGGACCGCGAACAAAGTCAAAGACAAGATGAGCATGACCAACGAGGAATATCTCAAAACCTTGGCAATCCTCCACGTCAACACGGGACAAATCGAAGAGGTCGATGGATTCACCAACAACAACGAACTCTATGCCAAGTACCCGATGAAACGCTTTAATCGTTTGGGCGATCGCCAACGCTACGATACCGACGCGATGCTGCCGACGATCCATGCCGTCGAGTTCCTCGGTGAACCGCAGTACGGCGGTGGCAAACCTGTCCCTCCCCAAGACGTCTTCGACAAGCTTGCACCCTACGAGCCGTGGCGGCTTCCCACAAGCGTCACGCTCAGTGAAGAAAGAACATGGAGATACTACGCAGGTCTCTCGGACTATCCTCACTACGATGCCTACCGCGTGATCGCGCCGGCCGCCGACGCTTGGACGAAATACGATCGCTGGAACGGTGCGTCGATCCGATGGGGAGCACCTTTGGAAACCATCGGTTCGATGACCCGAAGCCTCCGAGAACTGAGCCGACCTGCAAGCATCGCTTATTGGTCCCAAGGTGCCCACGACGGATGGGGCGGAGTGCTGAGCCCTCGCCGAGGATCACCTACACCAGATGAACTACGCTCACAAGCTTGGCAGGGTCTGGGCAACGGCATCATGTCCCTGTACTGGTTCAACCTGAGCATGAAGTCACTGGCAAAATTCCCCGACCTGCTCGACCCCATCCGACGCGTCGGTCGAGAGATCGAGTTGCTCAAGCCCATCCTCCAATCCGCCACGGCGTATCGCTACGAACGAATCGCCCAGGATGGCAAACCCTCCTGGGACCTCTCCTCGATTGTCCATCAAGACTCCGCACTCCTTGTCGCCAACGATCTTGCTTATTCAATCGATGAGAAAACCCGAACTTTCCAATTCGCCAACCGATCCGCAAACTTCCGCTTCGAACTCCCGGTCTGGCTCCGAAATGCTCAAGTCGACGGCGGGCTGGATTGCTTTGAGATCGATGCCGATGGCCCAAGACCAGTAGGCTACAAAATCGACAATCAAGGGATCACGGTCCAGGCGGATGCCAACCAGGAGCATCTCCCTCAAGCGAGAGTCAGTGGGGTCAAGGTTGTCGGGATCTACGTCGTGACCCGCGACAAATCGCTGCGGCAAAAGCTTACGGAGCATGCCACAGAGCTGGACCAACGGGAAAAATCCCTAGGGTTTGACCCGATCGGAAACCCCGACGATCGGAAACGGCTCCAAAGCTGGGTCGACTAAAGAATCTCAGATGACAGATTCGAGCGATCGACTACCATGTTGGGGACACTCTGCTCCTGGGTTGCCAACCCTACCTCGCACGATCCTACCCACCCAAAAACGATGACTAAAAGAACCACTCTGGCCAGTCTTCTGGCCACCTGCTGCCTGGCGACTTTCAGCGATCTGTCGATCCTCCCGAGCTCCATGGCCCAAGACACCGAAGCGAACTATGTTTCGGGAATCCGCCAATTGACCTTCGAAGGCACCCGGGCGGGCGAAGGCTATTTCAGCCGCGATGGCAAGCAGATGGTCTTCCAAAGCGAGCGTGAGCCAGGCAACCCCTTTTACCAAATCTATCTGCTGGATCGCGAATCGGGGGACGTCGAGCGGGTCAGCCCGGGCCACGGCAAAACCACCTGCGCGTGGATCCATCCCGACGGCGATCGGGTCCTATTTGCCTCGACCCAGTTCGACCCAGAAGTCAAAAACAAACAGCAAGCCGAATTGGACTTTCGCGCCTCGGGCCAACAGCGCCGCTACGCCTGGGACTACGACCCGCAATTCGAACTGGTCGAATGGAACCGCAAGAACGGTAGCTACAAGAAACTCACTGAGGCGATGGGCTATGACGCAGAGGCTTCGTATAGCCCGGACGGCAAGCTGATCGCTTTCTCGTCGAACCGAACGGCGTATTCCAAGCCCCTGAGCGAGCGGGAAAAAACCCTTTTCGAAAACGACCCGGCGGTGGCTCTGGATCTGTACGTGATGAATTCCGATGGAACGAATGTTCGCAAGATCACAGATGTTTTTGGATACGACGGCGGTCCGTTTTTCTCGCCGGATGGCAAGCGGATTTGTTGGCGGCGATTCAGCGAAGACGGGGCGACGGCTGAAATCTACTCGGCCAATCTCGACGGGTCCGATCCCAAGCAGGTCACGCGATTGGGGGCCATGAGCTGGGCTCCTTATTTCCATCCATCAGGCGATTACATGATCTTCGCGACCAACCTCCAAGGCTTCGCGAACTTTGAACTCTACATCGTCGATGCCGCTGGAACCAAAGAACCGGTTCGGATCACCTCGACCGATGGCTTTGATGGCCTGCCGGTCTTCTCCCCCGACGGCTCCGAGTTGGCCTGGACCAGCAATCGCACGTCCGACAAGAAATCGCAAATCTTCATCGCCAAGTGGAACGACAGCGCAGCCCGCAAAGCACTAGGTTTAGAGGGCAATTCCGCCAAGCCCTCGGTAGACGCGTTTGGCGAAGTTTCCAGTTTGGCGATGCAGAACGCCAAAGCCAACGACAACGATTACAAGCCCTCGGATGTCGGACGACACGTCGATTATCTCTGCCGGCCAGAACTCGGCGGTCGTTTGACAGGAACCGATGGCGAGCGACTCGCCACGGCGTATGTCGCCAGCTACATGTCCGAGTTGGGGCTGGCTCCTGCGGGAACCGATACTTTCTCAGGTCTGATTGAAAAAATCAAAGCTGCAGCACCTCAGGGATCCAATGTTCCAGCGAGCCGAGTCGATGCAGCCAGCCTCGATGAGTTTGGCAAGTACTTTTATCCGTTCCCCTACACCGCAGGGGTCGAGATGGCAGGATCCAATACGCTCGTATCGGCTGGCAAGGAGTGGAAGCTCGATGAGGATTGGCGACCGCTGGCCTTCTCGAAGTCTGGCCCGCTCGAGGCCACCGGCGTCGTCTTTGCCGGTTACGGGATCGTCGCTCCGGCCGATGGTGATCAAAAAGAATACGATTCTTACGTCCACTTGGACGTTGAAAACAAATGGGTCATGGTCTTGCGTCAGCTCCCGAGCGACGTGAGCCCCGAACGACGCCAGCAATTGGCCCGATACAGTTCCTTGCGATTCAAAGCCATGGTCGCACGGGATCGTGGAGCCAAGGGTTTGATCGTCGTGAGCGGGCCCAAGAGCGGCGTGCGCCAGCAGCTGGTCCCTTTGCAAAACGATGGATCCCTCTCAGGCACAAGCATCGCGGCGATCAGCGTCAGCGACGCGGTCGCTCTGGAGTGGTTCGCCAAGAGTGAGGACAAGCTCGAGGACTTGCAAAGCGAGCTCGACAAAGGGGAGATGATGATGGGCTTTGAGCTCCCGGAGGTCCAAGTCACGTCGTCGATTCAGGTCCAACCCATCAAGCGAACTGGAACGAATGTACTCGGTATCTTGCGAGCTTCGGACGATCCGAACCAAGCGTCCAAGTCAGTCATTATTGTCGGGGCCCACATCGACCACCTCGGGGCAGGTGGCAACAGTTCGAGTCTTGCCAGAGACGAGGAGAT
>CAILTZ010000712.1 GCA_903837255.1 uncultured Pirellula sp.
AGGGTAAGGCAGGAGGGCGGGTTGGCGAAAACCCGGTGAACAACCATGCAAGGACCCCTCAATGCGGATCCTCACAAGTCAACATGCACTACCAATTTATCGTGGCTCGATTGGACCGAGTCAACGGGGAACGCCCTAGGCCTGGAAGTTGGTGGGTTTTTCCACCGATATTTCCTTCAAAAGTCGCTGAATTCGGAAGTCTAATGCATCGATTTCTGCGAGGACTTGGTCGTACCTAGCGTTCAAATCGGTCAATCGATCTGGCTGATCGATCTGAATCGAGGAGCATTCGGAATCGTCATCGTCGGAGAGTTTGGCGATTGCCAACGTGTCATCGGCCAAAGTGTCACTGGTAGGTGCCGCTGTCATTGTGCAAGAAGAATCCGATCGATGCGCAGTTGGGCATAACTGGAAATAGGGCCTTATCGGATTCGGCCGTGGACCTTAACCGTCAGCACTAAGTTGCTAAGAATCCGGGTCGTAAGGAATACCGTCGGTTTGCGGGTCGGGGGGGATAGGCAAGCTAGCGTTGGATTTGAGGCCTGGTAGAACTCGTGCGTGAAGTCCGAGCGATTCGTACTGCTGATTGAAAGCTTGGATGAACTCGTTGGAGTTCAGGGAGGGGATGGCCAAGCCGCCGACGGGGATTCCTCGTTGAGTTACGACTCCGGACAGAGGCGGCGGATGATGATTCGAGGACAAGTCGGTTTCCTATTCAAACAATGCCTGCGGGTGGCTTGGCAGACGATTCACTGGTTTTGCAAACCGCTGCAAGAGCCCTTAAGACGAGCTTAGCATCGATGTTGCTGGTTCTCTCCGAGGGATCGGAGCAAACGGCGCCACGGAGTCCGATCCAGTCAGGATGCAGTTCGCGGAGTTGGTCTAGTTTCGCAAGTCGAATCGATCCTGCGATGGCTATTTGGGAATGTTGCTCATGTGCCTGATGAATGGATTCGATGAGCTTCGGGAGCGGTAACCAATCCAGCAGAGTCGACCCATTTTTTATGGCCGTGTCGATGAGGATTTTGTCGATGCCATGATCCTGTGCGACCTGAAGAACGGTTTCCCAGTGGGGCGAAGCGACTGCTTGGTGGTCGGCATAGTGGACCAGGATCGCTTGTCTAGGGCTAGGGAGCTGGGAGACTACCCAGCCGAGTTTTCGCGTCCAGCCGAGGGCTTTCTCGCATTGTGCCAAGCCCCATTTGATATGTCCGTCTGAGCCGAGGGATTCAAGAAAAGAGAAATCTTTCGAGGGCTCCCAATCGCTTAATTCGCCACCGGCGATGCTCCAATTGCAGGACTGCGGGTCGCTAGCCATGATGCATGCAAACCCAGTTACCATCTCTAGAGAAGGCCGCCCCAAGGCCCCGTGACGAGGTTCTTTCAGATCGATCCAAGGCACCTTCAGGTCTTGCAAAACAGTGCATTCATCGAGTGTGTTTGCACTCACAAGAAGCTGACAGGCGGTTGAATTGCTCATCGAGAAGGGGTAAAACAGAGGCTTCGAAAATGGTCAGGATAAACTAGTATAGCGGCATCGCCGTAGACTTTGAGGGGCGACTTGGGAACCGATTTTGATTGGATCGAAGAGCAAGCGGCGTTGGATGATTGGTGCCGCGAAAATGAGAAATGCAAGCTGCTGGCATTCGACACCGAGTTTGTCTCGGAGGATTCCTATCGTCCAGAATTGTGTTTGATCCAGGTTAAAACCGAGACGGGGATCGCGATCATCGACCCGCTGATCGTTGAGGATTTATCCCCTTTTTGGCATTTGCTGCGCGATCCGGATCGGACGGTGGTGGTTCATGCTGGCCGCGAGGAGACGCTCTTTAGTTACCGCGCGACGGAGACACAGATTCCGAATTTGTTCGACATCCAAGTCGCTGCCGGATTCTTGGGACTTGAGTATCCGGCTTCGTATGCCAAGCTCGTACAACGCATCGTAGGCAAGAATCTTGATAAAGAGGAAACGCGATCCGATTGGCGCGTGCGTCCTCTAACCCGTCGGCAGTTGGAGTACGCCGCCCAGGATGTCAGAGATTTGCTTGATATCTACGAAAACTTTTCAAAGCGGCTTTGTAAGCATGGGCGGCTTGAGTGGCTGCTCGAAGAGACCCGTGCAAAACAAGAGGAGCTCTATGAGTACGAGTCGAGCGAAAATTGGCACAGAGTCAGTGGCGTATCGGCCCTCTCGGGTACCAACCTGAGCGTCGCCCGAGGCCTGTGGAACTGGAGAGATCAGAGAGCCAAAGAGCGAAATGTCCCCGCAAGAAGAATCCTCCGCGACGACTTGCTGGTGGAGTTAGCAAGGCGTGGGTCTTCGGACCCCAAGCATTTGCTATCGCTGCGTGGGATGGAGTTTCGAAACACCAAACCGCTGATACCCGAGTTGGCCAAGGTGATAGAGAGTTCGCAGAATGTACCACCTCCGCAATGGCCCAAGAAGTTTCGGTATGGCAAGGGGCAGTCGCCGGGTATGTTGACCCAATTCTTGTCAGCAGCCATGGCGTTTATTTGTCATCACAAGCATATCTCGCCGATGCTCGTGGCGACGGCCGAGGATTTGAGAGACTTTGTCCAGTATCGATTGGAACCGGATCCTGAGTCTCAGGCACCACCGGCTCTCTTGTGCGGATGGCGAGCGGACCTCGTAGGCCACGAGCTCGACGAGCTGCTTGCAGGCAAGCTTGCGATCGTCTTGGACAACCCCAAGAGTCAGATCCCCATCAAATTCATACCAGTAGACCCCAGATAATCCTCCTCGGCATGAATCATGTAGTGGATCTCGCCGTAGTGGATCTTGCCAAAGATCCGGCTGCTAATCGCCAGCTTATCTCCCTATCGGAGCCCTAGCATTGCGCCGGATGGTCGATGGCGTAGGTTCGCTCAAGTTGAATTCCTCCAAGGAGAAATCGGCATCGATTTTTCGAACGCTACGAAGCTGGATGTCACCGCGCGAGGGCTCGATATGGTAGACAGCGAGCGTGAGTTTAGCAGGATCGATGATCACCAATTGCTGTTGCCCGTTGCTCAAGGTGGCCGAGGTCATCAGATGAGTAGCCGTAGCGCAACTGGTCGAAGCCCCAACGACATGGACCCCAAGCGACTGGCCTGAGGGGAACTGGCCTGGTAGGCCAGGGTTTTGCAGATCCCCTGGCGACTGGCCAATCGATCGCTGTGCATCGGAGATACCCCGAGGGTTTGCCGCAAGTCGATCGGGCAAAGGAGGGAGGTCCGATTGGCTGATCGTGAAAGATCGGTTGGCACACAATCCCAAAAATAGGGAGATAGCAAAGAGGTAGCAGCCTGGGAGCACTCGCACGTTCATCATCGATCGTCCGCTGGGGAGGCACCGAAAAAGACCATTTCTAGACGCAATGAGTCGATACAAGGAAATCGAGGGCTCTGACAAGCCCAATTGCTCGAGAATCGGAGCAAATAGATTGCTGTGTTAGCAAAACATTGCCTCTGCCACGGAATTTGTGGCTCGCGTGATACCTGTCGCCCGTAGCCACCTGTCGCCGTAGCCACCTGTCGCCAGACGGTGGAGGCTTTACTCGCGCGCCACCACCGCTTGGCAGCGGATGGCTAGTGCGCCTGTGAAGGCGATTGAATAATTGGGTGGAAGTCCCAATCAGGGGAATCGTTACCACCCTGTAACCAAGAGTAACTGCGTTGCTGCGAGGCAAGGTGGAGAGCAACTGGAGGTGAATGAACAGTCCGTAACGAAAGTGAACTCGATTCGGCCAAGCCTGTCGGGGAGTGTCCTAGTAATACACGAACCTTTGACTGCACAGATGTCCCAATGAAGGCTCAAAAGGTCTGACCGCTACGGCGGTCGGTCAGTGCGGCAACCAGCACGGTGAAAGGAAACCGGTAACGTGGTAAACCGAGGCTGGTGAAATGGCAGTAGGGTGGTTGGAGACGGAATGTTCAGAAGTTCAATCGAGATAAGCAGGGAGATCTGCCAAGTAGAAGACAGCGGAGAATCAATCGTCAAGAAACGGGTGAGGAACGCCAGTACAAATGTTCCAGGCTCTCTCGACCAACGATCGGGTCGAAGAGGGAGCGAAATCTCGATCGTCGGTGAGATTCGTTGAAGCTCTTTGGCAGAAGTCAGAGCCTCCATAGTAGCGTTGACCATCGGGAACCAAACCCGATACGAGCCAAGGGAGGTAGGAAGGTAGATTCGTGAAGACCAAACACATGACAAGCAAGAACGCTTTACCACACAGAGTGCCGTTTTCGGCTACACCGCCTGGAGAGACACCGGAGATATCCGCGTGGGCTCAGCATGTTGTCTGGACCGACCGAATGTTGTCGACACTATTGGAAAACAAAGTGAGAGGAGGCAAATGGCATACGTTGATTGACAAGGTATACGCGCCGCTGAATCTTTACGCGTCCGCCTGCAAGGTGACCGAAAAGAAGAAGGGCGCAGGAGTCGATAGCCAGAGTTGTGAAGCATTCGCGGAGCATCTGTTAGTGGAGACACGCAATCTCAGCGAAGAGATCCGAACTCAAAGCTATCGTCCCAGAGCGGTACGCCGCGTTCATATTCCCAAGCCGGGAAGACCGAACGAGACAAGACCGCTGGGTATTCCGACTGTTCGCGACCGGGTCGTCCAAAAGGCGATCGTCAGCGTAATCGAACCGATCTTGGATCACCAATTCCACGAGCGAAGCTTCGGCTTTCGGCATGGACGCGGTGC
>CAILTZ010000713.1 GCA_903837255.1 uncultured Pirellula sp.
CGATTGTATCGCAGCTCTTCCCGGAGCCAGCGACGTTGATATCCCTGAGGTGGTTCGCAGGCTAGAGAATCCTGTCAGCCCTCTTGCGCTTCCAGGTGCAGTGACGCTGCGCCGTCATGATGTGCTTCATATTCTGCTTGGTCGAGGGTTGCTCGACCAAGACGAAGCATTTGTCGTGGGCTTTACTATGGGGAATGCGACGCGATACCGCGATGCCGATGGAGCTCTCATGCGTGAAGCTCTCGATCATTGGTATCCGGAACCCTTTCGTATCTTTGGGACAAAGCTCCGAGTGTTCGATCTTGGGGTCCAAGCCGGCAAGTGCATGGGGATACCTGACATCGCACAGATCCCGGTCGAAAACCTCGGTAGTTTCACTGTGGGCCAAGCCCGCCAGGAATTAAAACTTTCTGCAGAGAAACTGGGAGAGTTCTATCGGCAAGAGAAGCGACTGAGTCCGACTTCGCTCGAAAGCGGTCGGCTCCCCTAGGGGATTTCGCTAAGGGTTCCCCTATCAATCCCGTGATGCGACCCATGTGCTCTGGTCGATGTTGCAGGTGATGATCTGAGCCTCGCCGTCTCTTTTGCCTGGAAGGATGGCCAAGTAGCCTAATTCAGGCCTAGTGCTGCAAAACTCTAGCGACTTTTCGACTCCCATCACGTACATGGCCGTGGCCAGGGCATCGGCCCAAGCGGCCGATGGATGAAGGACCGTCACGCTCAAGGCTCCACGAGCCGGCCAGCCGCTCCGCGGATCGATGATATGACCGTAACGCTCTCCTTTGAAGTAAAAAAATTGGTTTGCCGGACCGCTGGTCCCAAGCGATCGGTTTCTTAGAAACAAAGTCCCCAAAATGCGCTCAGACTGCTCTGGGTGACGGACTGCAATCTTCCAACCAGGCTCGATTTGTTCAAGCAGTTGCTTTCCGTAGGCGCTTACACTGCTCTTGCCACCGTGGATCGCAAAGTCTTCGATGCCTCGATCTCGCAACATCGCAACGGCTTGGTCGATCGCATACCCCTTGCCTATCCCACCAGGATTGACTGCTATGGGACCCGCAAACCGTACTTTTCGATGCGCATCATCGAACTCGATATGCTGGGAACCCACCTGGGCGAGCGATTCGGCGATCTGAAGCTCGCTGGGCATTCGACCTTGGCGGCTTGAAAATCCCCAGGCCTCGGAGAGCTTCGCTGCCGTCATGTCAAAACAACCTTGTGTCTGCTGGTTGATGTCGCAACCTAGCTTGAGCATCTCAAATGCCGACATGGAAACGTCCACCCAAGTTTCCTGGCCGCGCATATTGAGACGGCTTAGATCGCTCGTGGGGATATAGACGCTGAGCATCTGTTCGAGCCACTCGATGAGTTCGAGGGCTTCGACGGCTACCTCAGGGCCATGTTCGGGGTGTTCGGGATGAAGCAGCACATCGAACTGGCAAGCCATTGCCATGCGGGTGAACTCCAACCAAATCGGATCGCGGCGATTCATGACATGCAGGGGCTAACGGGGTGGCCGATTGGTATTGCCGGGCCTGCGACTACGTTCCCTCAGAAGCCTGCGGATATCCTTCGGGTCGGCCAAATCGATCTCGTCTCGGGACTCTCGTCGAAGACGCTCGTAAGATTCCAGCAGTCGCGAGGTGCTGTTCATCCCTTCGGGGATCATCCAAGTCGAAATCACTAGCAGTTGATCGCTCTCGTCGATAGATTCGAGCAGGCTTTTCGGGAATGGTGTCAATCGACTAGCTAGGTCGCTGATCAAGGCGTCTTGGTTGTCCAATCGAAACCCTTCTTCGACCGGCCTTGCGGAATTGAGTGCCATCAAGGCGGATTTGACGTCTGTCTCCCGACGCAAGAAAGGCATGCTGGTCATGATCGATGGCATGAGCATGCTTTTGCTCCATTCATCCAACGCTTCCGCATCGGAACCTTGGAGGTCCGACGCGTAGAAAGTTGCGGCTCGGAAGGCGATTTGCTTGAGAATAAAGGATATCTTGGAGGAGATGTTTAAATCCTCCAGGACCTGCCGTTTGCTCGTCGGTATCGTGTCAAACACAGCTCCGATCATGCGAGCCGTCAGATTGAGTTCCTCGGCGTTTGGCTGGGAGTTGATCTGCTCTTGGACGGCATCCAACCGTCGGCTCACATCGTGTGGATATTTGCCCAGCAACTCCCGTGCACTATCGAGTTTGGCCAATTGAATTGAATTGAGCCCGCGGACCCAGGTCTGTCTTTCCGAGAACGATTTCGGAACCAAAGGAATCAAGGAATCTCGATAATGCTCCTGGAGATATTCGATGATCTCTTTGTTCTTGGCGACTTCCTCAACCACACGCAATTCACCGGTATCGTGAAGCCCAGGCAAATTGGAAGCCAAATCCAGCACTGCCAACTCGCGTCTTTGCCGCATCATCGACGCAGAGATTCCCAACCCCGATCCCAGCAGGATGGCCAGTAGCAAGGGCACCACTGCATAAGGCATCGAGAACCATCGCCGCTTCCAATCCCCCCTTGGCGGTTTTTGGATCGAGTCTTCAAGAACCGTCGCAGGTCGTATTCCAGATCGCTTCACGTCGGCGACAACCATCTCGATGGTCGTCTGCGTGAAATGGTTGCTGTGGGGTGTCTCGGGAAGCTCATCAAGCAGATCGTACGCCTTGCGTAGGTCCGCAAGCCGGGTGCGCAAGTACTCATCTTGGACAAGTCGTCTTTCCAATGCAGCAGACTCCGATGAGGTCAGTTCCCCATCAAGGTACGCTGTTAGTTCTTCATCGATCGCGTCGATTTCGCGGTCGTTCATACTCGTGTTCCGAAACCCTGCGAGTTCAGATCTTAGTTCTCATCGTCGTTTGTATCCTCGGCATTTGGCTCGGTACCTGGCACGAGTCCCTCTTGCATATACGGTTCAAGCAGATTCTTGAGGTTCACCCGAGCTCTCATCAACAGGGACTTGACTGCTTGAACCGTCAGACCCATCGTTTCGCCGATCTCTTGGTAACTCATCCCCTCGAACTTGCTCAACAGAATCGCTGTTCTTTGCCGTTCCCCCAAAGCCTCCAACGCGACGATTATAATCCGGGATCGCTCTTGGTGGTCCATGTTTCGGGTCGGTTGAAAGCCACTTGGCGAAACGGCAATATTCTCCAACAGCAATCCAGACGTCGAGCCATTCCCGGCTTTAGACAACTGATACTCCCGCCGAGCTGAAATATCCCGGACATGGTTCGAAGCCACATTGTGGGCGATCCTGTAGAGCCATGTCGAAAACTTGGCCGTCGGTAGGTAGGTTTTGCGAGACTTGTAGATCCTCAAAAAAACTTCTTGCGCCAAGTCTTCCGCTTGCTCCGCATTTCGCGTCCAACCACTCATAAACCGGATAATCTTGCGCTGAAAACGATCCACTAGAAACTCGAAAGCAACGGCATCGTCCTCCTTGACTCGCAACATCAATACAACATCGGGATCGGAATTGAAACCGCTGCCGGGCTGGTCACTTTGCAATTGCTCCGGGCTGCGATCGGTATTCGTCACTTTGGTACCATGCTTTCGCAAATCATCCGATCACTTGAACCCGACTGAGTGCGGAAATCATTGGACAGATCTGCGATGAAGACCGCTTCATCCGAGTTCGTTGAAAATCGGCAGAAATTTACGCAAATTGGAAATCGAATATGGCTGATCCGTCTGCCAGCAATACAAACTTCCAGCATTGTAGGAATCCTCGCGACGCTCGGCGGGCATATGCTCCACCGCAGTTGAAATGATCAGTGCCAAATGCCCATCTTTGGATACCCATTGAGGGCATGTCGCCTGCGGACTATGGGCTGTTTGCCACTCGCATTCAACTGCTCGGCTCGCTAAACCGACCTGAATGGTTCGTCCATAAGCAGCCGCGTCGGGATTGTACAGCGAGATGATCAAACTCTTGCCATCGAGAGTCATCGTCATCCCATCCGGAACGCCGATTTGGTTTGCTAAATCAATGGCCACGCGGCCGGAATCAATCTGACCTTTTTCAATGTCCAGCCGATAAGCGACCACCTTTCGAGTAGGTGAATCGATATCCAACAGATCCACTGCACCATCGTCTCTTGGTAAAACCACTTTGCCGTTGCTGCATATCTGGTCGTTTCGAAGCTGGATCAGCTTGCGGTCGCTTCGACGCCACAAATACAATCCCGCTTTCTTGGTCTTGAACTCTAGATCCTTGGTACCAAAGATCAGATTCCCGTCCCAAACCAAACCATCATTGATAATCGTCCCAGAAACCTCCGAATCAACCCCCTTGATGAAGGGGTGCCAACTGAGATCACCAAGCTTGAATATCCCGACGCTCCGCTCGCACCCAACAACGAAATTTCCATGGTCGGTTGGAAACGCAAAACCCGGCCGACCAGGTAATTGATAACTCTTGTTCGTGCCGGTCTTGAAGTTGTAAATGTTCACCGAACCGACCGTCGAGGTCGGTCCGTGTTGTATGGCAACCCAAGAAAAACCTTCGCCGTCAAAACCCTCGCCGTCAAGAGGATAAGGACCCTCGGGTAGGAAGCGAAGCGAATCGCTCCCTGGGTCTAAGAGCAACTTGGCCTGCAAGACGCTCACGCTTGCTCCTTGTCAAATGCGGAATCAAAAGCTCGGTTGCTGGGCGAAAAATCCATCCTCTTGACGAAGGCTGCCGCTTCGCGAGCTCCGAACTCCCGCTCCATACCACTGTCCTCCCATTCGACGCTCAAGGGGCCGTTGTAGCCCACGCGGTTGAGCTCACGAATGATCTCTTCAAAGTTCACTCCACCACGTCCAGGGCTGCGGAAGTCCCAGCCACGCCGTGCGTCACCGAAATTGATGTGGCTGCACAAAATGCCCGACTTGCCGTTGAGCGTCACCTTGGCATCCTTGATGTGTACGTGGTAAATCCGGTCGGGGAACTCACGGATGAACTCCACCGGATCGACCCCCTGCCAAATCAAATGGCTGGGATCAAAATTGAAGCCAAACTCGGGGCGATGCTTGACGGCCTCCAAGGCCAACTTGGCAGAATAAATGTCAAAAGCAATTTCCGTCGGGTGAACTTCTAGAGCAAACCGAACTCCGCAGGCTTTGAACTCATCGAGGATCGGATTGAATCGGTCGGCAAACTGCTTGAAACCATCATCGATCATCGACTGAGGCACTGGAGGGAACGAGTAATTCAAATGCCAAATGCTCGACCCGGTAAAGCCATTGACCACCTTGACGCCAAACTTCTTGGCCGCATGCGCAGTCTTCTTGAGCTCGTCAGCCGCACGCTGGTTGACCCCAGCCGGATTTCCATCCCCCCAAACATAGCCCGGAAGTATCGCCTTGTGCCGAACGTCGATCGGGTCGCACACCGCCTGGCCGACCAAGTGCGCGCTGATCGCATGGCACTGCAAGCCTATCTTGTCCAACAAATCCCGCTTGGCCTTGCAGTAACCTGGGTCCGAATGGGCTTTATCGACCTCGAAATGGTCCCCCCAACACGCCAACTCGATCCCGTCGTATCCGGCGTCCTTGGTGAACTGAGCCATCTTCGTCAATGGTAGGTCCGCCCATTGGCCAGTAAACAAAGTCACAGCTCTGGTCATCTCGCAAGGTCTCCAATTTCGTAAGGACTTGTGCCAAAATAATGAGGTCAGAAACCCCATAAGATAGCATCGAGTGGACCCGATTGACAACCATCCTCGGTTAGAATTGTGCCGGAGACACCGTTTCAATAACCAAAAAAAGAACTTCGATGTACCCTAGCAGCAATTACCTTGATCCATCCACCTCCAAGAGACTCTTGCTCCTGTTTTGTGCTTGGACCCTCCTCATGGCGGGCTTGAACCCCAGCCCTGCAATGGCTCAATCTCCGATCGACAATCCTTACGCTTCGGAAATTCAGCCCATCCTGGTCAAATACTGTGTCGGTTGCCACAACGAAAACGACCATGAATCGAACCTCAAACTCCACTCGCTTGCATCGATACGCTCCGGCGGGGACGCAGGACCTGCCTTGATCCCCAGCAAGCCCCAGGAGTCCCTCATCCTGCGACGTCTCTTGGGTATAGACGAACCAAAAATGCCCCCCGAAGATTCCCCGCAGCCCTCCCCTGCTGAGATCGAACAAATAAAGGGTTGGATTGCCCAAGGAGCCCTCGGCTCTGATCCTGCTAACTCGCTTGCTGATAAATGGCTCCGTATCGCCGCCAATGCCAAACAAGCCTCAGGAACAAGCCCAGCGATCACTCCCCATGGCATCACTCCCCATGGCATCACCGCTGCTGCGATCGCGGATTCAGGCCAAGTCCTCCTGGGTAGGTTCTCGCAAGTAGAACTGCGAGATCTAAAAACGAACTCCTTAAAATCTGCGAGCCCCTTCATCGGAAAGATCACCCAAATACGTTTGGACCGCGACAGCAAACGGGCTGCCATCGCTGGTGGAATTCCCGGCCTTGGCGGATTGGTCCAAGTCCTCGAGCTCGACTCGCTACCCAAAGCCCCCGATGAACCTTGGGGACTAAAGTCGATCGAAGCTCACAACGATGTCCTCTATTGTGCAGTCCTACACCCCACCGAACCGTGGGTTGCCACCGCAGGATACGATCGAACCATCCGCCTATGGAACTACCAAACCGGAAAACTCCTCCGCAGCTTCGAGGGCCACAATGGGGCTGTCTACGATCTTGATTTTGACCCCACCGGAGTGGTTCTTGCAAGCGCAAGCGCCGACGAAACCATCAAAGTCTGGCGAGTCGACTCGGGCACCAGGCTCGATACGCTCGGGCAAGGGGAAGCCGAACAGCTTCGTGTGCGGCTCCTCAGGCCGACGGAGTCGACTATCGAAATCATCGCCACGGGTGCCGACCGACGTATCCGACACTGGAGACTCCCCTCTCTGGAGCAACCGTCTGTTAGCCCAATGCTCCATTCGATCTTCGCCCACGAGTCGACCATTCATCAATTGGCTCTCTCTGCCGATCACCGACGCGCTGCGACCGCAGCCCAAGACGGCACGATCAAAATCTGGGATACCGAGCGCTGGGAGCTGATCGCCGATCTACCTCCATCGAAAGACCTTTTGACTTCGTTATCCTGGAGCCTCGATGGCTCGGCCCTCCACTGGACCACTCGTGCAGGTGGACTCCAAGGCCGCTCGATCGCCGATGCGCTAATGAGTAAAACTCAGCAGCAGAAAAACGAATTGGTCCCTTCGGCAATCGCCAATCTATCCCTGCCGAATCAAAAAGCACTCGAGGTAGCTCAGATAGAGGAATCGAAGGATGGCCCCCGCTCGGTGCAAAACGCCCAGCTGCTGGCAACCCCAGCCAAAGTCAGCGGAGTATTGAAAACCGA
>CAILTZ010000714.1 GCA_903837255.1 uncultured Pirellula sp.
GAATGTCCTGTTCGAGCAACGTTCGTCAAATCGGACTTGCTTTCATGAACCACGAGTCAGCTTACAAGTACTTGCCACAAGGTCCTTACGATGGCGACCCAAGCCTACCGGGCATGGTCTACAATGAACCCATCGGTGCTTATGAAAGCGGTACGACCTGTTGCAACGCGGCGTCGCCAAAGGGTTGGAGTCAATGGTTCAAGATTCTCCCATTCATCGAAGCTCAGACGGTCTACAACCTTGCCAACTTTAGTCTGCCGCCGATCCACTCCGGACGCCCAGCGAACTACAACGGCGAAGATGACGTAGCCAGGGCGATCATCCCAATTTACTACTGTCCATCCCGAAGAACCGCCGCAGTTTACGGTTCAGGGCTTTTCTCTCGCTGCGATTACGCAGGGAATGCCGGATTCTATCAAGGTGAGCAGCACGAAAACTGGGGAGATATCCCAGCAGCACCCTTGGGAATGGAACCTCGACGCAACGAAAGGACGCCGGAAAATTTCGGAAATACTGTCGGTCGCCGAGGAGTGATTGTTTGGTCCGCCCAAGGTGCGAAGCGACGTCTTCAGGACATGACTGACGGAACCTCGAATGCGATTATGGCAGCTGAAAAGTGTCTGCCTCCTGCTCGTTGGGGAGCCGATGGCGGTGACAACGAACGCTGGAACAATGCCGGCTGGGACGAATGCGTCTTGCGTTGGCACTTCGCTCCACGCTCGGACTTTGACAAGTCTGTGATTATTACCGGATCGGTTTCGAATCCAGCGGACGGAAGCAATGTTTGGCGACGGTACTTCGGGTCCAGTCACGCAGGTGGTTTGAATGCTACCTATGCCGACGGTTCGGTCCGATTTCAGTCGTTCAACGTCGACCCATTGGTTTGGATGTACATGTGCATCATCGATGACGGTCAAGTTATCAAATCCGACGAATAGTTGACCGTTTCAAACCGTTTCAATCGACTCGTGGGGGAAGTACCCCATGAGTCGTTTTTGTACGACAATTAATTCTAAAGTCTTAGGAAGCAAAGCGTTCTCAAAAGTGAGTAACATGAAAACAAAGAATTGGTTTCTAGTGCTAATCGGTCTCGCGCTTAGCATTTCGCTTATTGGTTGCTCAAACGCAGGCGGCCCCATTCTGCCTAAAGGGGAGTTGACTCAAGAGCAGCTAGAAAAGATCAAAAAAGAGGATCGTGCGATCGAAAACGAGGAAAGTCAGGGGAGCATAAAGAACTAGAAATGGAAAACACACTGGGAATAGGCGTCGTCCGACAATTTAACGTCCGAGGAACTGGGTTATTGCTTGCTGGCTTGACTATCAGTCTAGCAACCATCGGTTGCGGAGCTTCCAACAAGCCGATTCTTCCGAGCAATGTTCAGAAATCCGAAAAGGATTCGGGCGACGCCGGTCCAGCAGTCGTGCATCCCGAATATGCGAACTGGAACCGTTTCCCGGTGGGCACCCAAGTGACCCGGTATCGAGTGGTCTCGAATGCGTTGGGAGAGGTCCAAGTCACAACGGTACTAACGTTGTCCGAGAAGTCCGAGCAGCACGTTGATGTTGTTTCGCAAGTGAATGTTCTGAGACCAGGGGAACCTCTCCAAGAGAATCCCTCCGAGACAACACGCTTCGCGGCAAGTTTTGCACTCCCCAAGGGGCTCACTCAGGAGTATTTCCAACTACCTAGCAATAAAGCCAAAAAAACAGGAGAGGAATCGATGGAGGTCCTGGGCAAAACAGTCACGGCGGAGTTGTTCGAGTGGACCGAGAGCAATGAGACTGGGCCGATGACCGTCAAGCTTTGGAGGAGCGATGAGGTGCCTGGAAGGATCGTTCGTCAAGAGATGCTCATCGAATCGAGTCAAACCAAGACCATCGAAAAGTTGACCGCGGTGACTTGGTAGACCAACAGAGCAATCAAACAGGCCTGGACCAGCAGATGCGTGCTAACTCTTGCGCAGCGATTCCTTGAGGCTGACGAAATCCGAGAGCAGGAAAATAACGGTGACGAACGCCAATACAATCTCCGTTAGATTCACGATCTTGGCCACTACCGTCTGAGGCAGGATCTCGCTGTAGCCAAAAAATGAGAAATTCAGGGTGCTCAAGTAGAAGAAATCGAACAGGGCGACGCCAAACGGAGCCTGGCTGTCGATGCCGAGAAAACTATGCCTATCGATCGTGTAGAGCAGATGAAAGTCGAATGCGAACGATAAAATCATTTGAATCATGTTGATCGCCATCAAGAGCAAGAAGCGATGATGCGACAGGTCGCTACGGGCCGCGTCATACAACTGATTCA
>CAILTZ010000715.1 GCA_903837255.1 uncultured Pirellula sp.
ACCAACCCTATGCCTAGCCGTCCTCAATCCTTGCCAATATCGTTGCAAATAGCGTTGCCGTTTTGCTGCTTGGCCACCAACGCGGCCTGGGCGTTCGAGCCCCCCTCACCCATCGACTTCAATCGCGATATACGACCCATCCTCTCGGATGCTTGCTTCGCTTGCCATGGGCCCGATAAACACGCCCGACAAGCCGACCTGCGGCTCGATGATCGAGATAACGCGATCGCCACGGGTGCCCTAAACCCCACCAACCCCGACGCTAGCTCCCTCCTCGAACGCATCGTCTCGGACGACCCCGATACAGTGATGCCTCCTCCCAAAACCGGTAAAACGATCTCCGATGCCCAACGCCAAACCCTCAAAGAATGGATCCGGCAAGGTGCCAAGTACCAAACCCACTGGGCTTTTGTCCCTGTCGATAAACAAGTCACTGCGCCGAACCTCTCTGGCGAGTCGATCGCGCTGATCCCCGCCCTGAAAAACGATGCCGAGGCGGTCTTTAACGCTTGGAACAATTCACCCATCGATCGATTCGTCCTAGCAAAAATGATCGAACATGGACTCGCACCGGCCCCCGAAGCCGATGCGCTCTCGTGGCTGCGACGCGTCTCGCTGGACCTGACCGGTCTGCCTCCAACACGGGCCCAAATCGAGTCGATCTCAGCAGACCCATCCGATCCTAACCGCGCCCAAATCGTCGACCAACTACTGGCCTCAGATGCCTACGGTGAACGGATGGCAAACCTCTGGCTCGATGTGGCCCGTTACGCCGATACCTTTGGATACCAAGCCGATGTCAACATGGATGTCTGGCCCTGGCGCGATTGGGTCATCGGGGCCTTCTCGAAAAACCTTCCCTACGACCAGTTCATCACTTGGCAACTCGCCGGCGATCTTCTACCCAACGCCACCCAAGAGCAAAAACTCGCAACCGCTTTCAACCGACTCCATCGCCAAACCAACGAAGGGGGAAGCATCGAAGAAGAGTTCCGCCAAGTCTACATCGCCGACCGTACGGTCACCGCAGGCACCGCCTTCCTAGGCCTTACCCTTGAATGCTCCCGATGCCATGACCATAAATACGATCCGATCGCTCAGAAAGACTTCTACTCTCTGGCAGCCTACTTCGATGACATCGATGAACATGGACTCTACGCGCACTTTACCCGCGCTACGCCTACTCCAGCACTGGCTCTGTTCTCTCCAGAGCAATCCCAAAAACACGTGCAGTTGCTCGACGACATTCGTAAACTCGAACAATCCCGGGGCGAGTGGATCGCTCAGCATCGAAATCTTGCTCCCGCTTTCCATCCCGCACCCCCGAAGGCAACTTGGGAATTCCCCCTGGATGGCTCAGAGCCAGGCGTCGTCAACGCAGCGACCAAGTTCAACGGCGACGATGCAGTGGCTTTCCCATTGAATCTGCCTCATCCAACCGAGCAAGGCAAAACCATCCAAACACAACTCGGTCGCGAAACTCCCTTTAGCTTCTCGCTCTGGGTCAAGCCCGACCACCATGCTTCACGTGTCGTGGTGGCTCATCAATCGGTGGCAGCCGAAGACGCCGCGTTTCGCGGGATGCAACTGGTGCTCGAACAAGGCAAACCGCAGTTCTCCTTGATCCACTTTTGGCCTGGTGATGCGATCCGAGTCGAGGCCACTTCGGTGATCCCGATCCAATCCTGGACACACCTTGCTGTCTCCTACGATGGTTCGAGTCGAGCTTCAGGAATCCGGATTTATATCGACGGCATGCCCGCAGAAATTCAAACCCTACGCGATCAACTCACCAGGGATTTTCGCTACCGTGGGGAGTGGGGTGACTCCAACGCCGGAAGCGTTCAGTTCTCGCTCGGTGCCCGATTCCGCGACGTGGGCTTCCGAGATGGACTCATGGATGACCTGAAGGTCTTCGACTACGAGCTGGCGACTCGCGACGTGGTGAATTTGTACGTTGCCTCCTCTGCACAGCTCTCATCCGAGCGACGCGAAGCACTGCTGGCCCAAGCCAGCAAGCATTGGGAAACCCCTTTGCTTCGTGGCAATGCCGATTACGATCGATGGACCGATGAGCTGACTGCAAAACGTAAAGAAGAAAACGACTTGATCACGTCGATTCGAACCGTCATGACCATGTCTCCGGCCCTTGTTCGACGTCCCACGCACATCCTTCAGCGGGGGGCTTATGATGCCCCTGGCCAAGTCGTCGAACCAACGCCTTTGCAACGATTCACTGAAAATTGGAAACGCACCGAGTCCCAAGATGCATCGACTCGATTGGAATTGGCTCAATGGATCGTTTCGGAGGATAATCCCCTTGCGAGCCGCGTTGCGGTCAACCGCTGGTGGTCGGTCTTCTTCGGTCGAGGCATCGTCGCATCGCTCGAGGACTTTGGCAGCCAGGGTGCAGTCCCTACCCATCCAGAACTTCTTGATTGGCTCGCTCGAGATTTTGTTGCAAGCGGCTGGGACTTGAAGCGATTCTGCAAACAGATCGTTCTGTCGGCAACGTATCGACAATCCTCGGTGCCGCTCGACCCGAGCTCTGAAGCGATCGATCCGGAGAACAAGTATCTGTTTCACGGTCCTCGGCATCGGCTCAGCGCCGAACAAGTCCGCGACGCGGCCTTGGCCTTGTCAGGCCTATTGGTACGCAAAGTCGGTGGGCCAAGCGTGATGCCTTATCAACCCCCTGGGGTTTGGGAGGAGGCCGGGACGGGCAAGTCGTATTCGCAGGCCCAAGGAGAAGGGTTGTATCGTCGTAGCATGTACACCTTCTGGAGGCGGACGGCACCTCCCCCGAGCATGCTCGCGTTCGATGCCACAAGCCGCGAGACCTGTACAGCCCGTCGTGAGACCACGACTACCCCCCTTCAGGCTCTCGTGCTACTGAATGACCCTCAGTACGTCGAGGCAGCCCGCAGTGTTGCGCAGTTGGTCATCAAGTCCGAAACCAAGACCGAAATCGATCAACTTCTGACGGAGCTTTCTTTTCGGATCCTCAATCGACCTTTGAGCCAAGCCGAATTGCGGGTTGTCCAGGAAGCCTACCGCGAGCAGCGCGAGTATTTTGTTCAGAATCCTCAAGCTGCCCAGGAGTACTTAGGCATAGGCGATTCAAAAAAGGATCCGCAGTTGGATCCAATCGATTTGGCGGCAAGCAGCGTCGTCGCAGGCATGCTAATGTGTTTTGACGACTTCATCATGAAGCGATAGGTTACCAGTTCCATGGACCAAAAAGACGGCATGCCTAGCATTCGAACGATCCGCGATTTCTATGCGTTCGAACAGCACGTGCAGACGTGCCGCGCGCAACGTGGATTGGGCATGATCCCGCAATGGTACGAGATCCCAGTCTTCTACTTTTCGAATCCCAACTCGGTCATCGGCCATGGCGATACAGTAACCCCGCCGCGGGAGACCAAGGAGCTCGACTTCGAGCTTGAGATCGCTCTTTTGGTCGGTCGCGAAGCGATCGATTTACCGGCCGACGATTCGGCGTTGGAGTGCATCTGTGCGATGACGATTTACAACGACTGGTCTGCTAGGGATTTGCAGCGTCAAGAGATGGCCGTGGGGCTTGGGCCCGCCAAGGGCAAGGACTTTGCCAACGCGTTTGGTCCTCGATGGATACCGATCCGGGAGCTGATGGATGTTTACCGCGATGGCCGTTTTGAATTAGAGATGCGGGCCGAGATCAACGGAAAAGAAGTCTCCCGAGGCAACGCCAGTTCGATGTATTGGACTTGGCCACAGATTTTGGCACATGCAAGCCGCGATACCAAGCTCATGCCGGGTGATGTGATCGGATCTGGTACGGTTGGAACCGGCTGTATTTTGGAACTTACACCGCAAAAGACCGGGGGCTGGTTGCAGCCAGGGGACCGAGTCACTCTAATCGTGGATCGATTGGGGCAGTTGGAGAATGCGGTTGGTTTTCCGGCCCCATTGCAGACCAGGAAATAAGCGATGCCTCAGTATTTGCAACGTGGTTCGATCCCTGCCAAGCGTCATACGGCCCATCGTACGAGCCCTGGCTATTTGGGGGAAGGGATTTACTACGAGGAGGTCATATCGACCGAAGGATTCCATCGCGCGTATAGCATCGCTTACCATTTGCGCCCCCCCACTCGGGTCCTGCGAATTCATGCGATGCCTTCGACACCGGTTGAACTGGCTCCTCCTGATGCACTTCGGCATATCCATTTGAAGACGTCCAAGATTTCGCGTCGTGCGGATGCGATCCATGGCCGATTGCCGCTGTTCCAAAACTCCGATTTACGGATTTCACGCTCTCGGCCGTCTGAGCAGCAGATGGCACTTTATCGCAACGCGGCCCAGGACGAGCTTTGGTTTATCCGATCCGGAACTGGCCGGCTGTTGAGCATGTTCGGCTCGGTGGCTTTTCGCGACCTGGATTACCTAGTGATTCCGCGTTGCACAACGGTGCAGATCGAGTTCGATGCGATCGAGCAAGCTGATATGCTGATCGTCGAATCAAAAGGATCGATAGGATTCCCAAGTCGCTATCTCAATCCCGACGGGCAGTTCCGCTTGGGTGCCCCTTTCTGCGAGCGGGATTTGCGAGGTCCACAGATGGTCGATCCCATCGATGCCGAAGGTGAGTTTGTGCTCCATTTGCGTGACTCGGATCGATGGAGCGAGTACGTGCTGGCCAATCATCCTTTTGATGTGGTTGGTTGGGATGGATTGGTCTACCCGTTTGCATTCAACGCGATGGATTTCGAGCCGATCACTGGAACGGTCCATCAACCGCCTCCGATCCATCAGACGTTTCAGACCGATGGTTGTGTGGTTTGCACCTTTGCCCCGCGGATGCTCGATACGCATCCTGAAGCGATCAAGGTGCCTTATGCGCACTGCAACGTCGAATCCGACGAACTGCTTTACTATGTGGCTGGGAATTTTGGGAGTCGCCGAGGCGTCGAACTCGATTCGATCACCTTGCACCCGCATGGGATTCCGCACGGGCCTCACCCGGGTACGATCGCTGCCAGTGGCGGTGCGAAGAGGACTGATGAACTCGCCGTCATGATCGATACGTTCAGGCCCTTGCATCGAACTCAGGCTTCGTTGGCCTTGGATGATCCGACGTATCCTTTTTCGTGGCTGTAGCCATCACTCTTTATTGTTTCGGTCTTTAGTTCGCTCGATTAAAACATTCATGCAAATCGAAATATCCAAAATCCCTGTCCCGGAAGCTTATCAGTGGATCGTCTCGCTGGTGGCCCCCCGCCCGATCGCTTGGGTGACGACTCTCTCGCCGACAGGCGTGGTCAACTTGGCGCCATTTAGTTTTTTCAATGTGTTTGGGGCCAACCCGCCCGTGGTGGTCTTTTCGCCGACGCTGAAAAGAGATTCGACCAAGAAGGACACGCTGATCAATATCGAGCACCATGGTGAGTTTGTGATCCATGCGTCGACCGAGCCAGACATCGCTGCGATCAACGCGTCGAGTGCTTCGCTATCGCCGGAAACAAGCGAGGTCGACTATGTGGGTAAAGAGACCATACCGAGCGTGTTGGTCAAGGTGCCGCGGTTGGCCAAATCCCCTTTTGCGCTCGAGTGCAAATTGCGTCAAATTGTGCCGGTCGGCAATGGACCGATCTCTGCGAACTTGATCATCGGTGATGTGCTGATGATCCACGTCGATCCGGCGATCTTGGACAAACATGGCAAGGTGGATCCTAAGCTGTTGCGTTCGGTAGCTCGTCTGGGTGGCGAGCACTGGTGTCGGAGCACCGATCTATTTCAGATGGAAAGGCCGGGGTAGGGGCAGGCTTGAGCCTCAAGCTTTATCGTTCAGATTTTTCTCCTTGTAGTTTGCGTACTGGTAGTTTGCATACTGGCGCATCCTTTGGCACTTTTTGCGATGAGATCCATTCCAATGATTCGATTCGGTATTTGTTTCTTCTTCGCGATGGTTTCGTTTGCTTATCCCGCGGGTGTATTCGGCCAAACGATACGGGCGGGAGTGGCGAAAGTCGACATCACCAAAGTCGAAGCCGGACCGGTCAACGATCCTCTGTATGTCAAGGCGCTGCTGATTGCATCGGGGGATACTACGATCGTGCTTGTCAGCGTCGATGCGGTGGCGGTTGGTGAAATCGGCCATATCAAAAACGATTACTTGCCGACCGTGCGCCGAGAGATCGAGTCGCAGCTTGGGATCCCCGGCAACCAATTGGTGGTCAACGCAAGTCACTGTCATGGTGTGGTGTGCGATGATGTTGCTCAGAGGACTGTCGAGGCGATCCGATTGGCCAAGTCGAAGATGGTACCGGTGAAGATCGGGACCGGGACTGGGACCGAGGAGCGAATCATGGAGAACCGTCGCTTGAAGCTCATGGATGGGCGGGAGATCGATGTCCGGCACGCTTATTCTCTCCCCCCGGACGATCAGGTCGCCGGGATTGGGCCGGTCGATCCCAAGATTGGGGTCGTACGCATGGACCGATTGGATGGTAGTCCGTTGGCGGTTTTGTACCAGTTCGCTTGCCATCCGATCCAAGGCGCTGCTAGTGGTGGGAACACCGCCGATCTTTCGGGGGCGGCATCGCGAGTGATCGAAGAGAATCTTGGTGGCGATTGCGTCGCGTTGTTCTTTCAGGGCTGTGGTGGTGATATCAATCCTGTGTTGTACAAGGATGTGCATCAGCCCCGCGATGGGAACTGGCACGGCACAATGCTTGGGTTGAGCGCTCTGCAAGCGATCCGTAAAATTGAATCGCGTCAGGATGCCAAGGTTGGGTATTCGCACACGATGCTCGAGGTTCCTCGTGCGAACTTGGAACCTCGAATAGCTGAAATGGAACTTGAGCTCGAGCGATTGGTGAAAAACCTGCGCGGAACGAGCCTGAACCTTAAGACTTTTCTACCTTTGGTGGTCCAGTACCAACTCGATACGGAGTATCCGTCGTACTATTCGCATCGTTATTTGCGAGAAAAGGAGCAAGGTCGAGAGGACCTAAGACGCCTGGATGCGGAGAACAGGCGAAACATGGCAGCCTACATCGAGAATATTCAAACGATGGAGTCGTTGTCGCGATTGCAAACCAATTTAGCGTTGTTGCGCAGGCATCATCTGGACAATACGAAGGCTCCAAAAAGAACGATCGATGTCGAGGTATGCGGTATCCGACTCGGGGATTTTCGCCTTGTGACGTTTCCTGGCGAATTGACGGTTCAAATTGGGCTGAATATTCAGAGGTCTTCCGAGCTTTCTCATGCCTTTGTCTCGGGCTATACGAACGGATACATCTATTACTGCCCAACCGCGGAACAACTTAGGAATTTAGGCGGGGCTCAAGAGGACAGCGACTGTATTCTCGATGCCGCGTGGCAAGAAAAATTCGAGAACTTGGCCCTAAGAGTCTTGAAGGGATTGTGATCAACCGCTAATCGGGTTCTTCTAAAACCCGGACCGCTGATGGAGATTTGGGATCAGCGGCTATCAGCGTTTATCAGCGGTCTAAAAACCCGAACCGCTGATGGACGCTGATGGGAACGCTGATGGAAAACCAGTTGGGATACGGACCGCTGATGGAAAACCAGATGGAATAGGGACCGCTGATGGAGATTTGGGATCAGCGGCTATTAGCGTTTATCAGCGGTCTAAAAAACCCGGACCGCTGATGGACGCTGATGGGAACGCTGATGGAAAACC
>CAILTZ010000716.1 GCA_903837255.1 uncultured Pirellula sp.
GGTACGTTGCCAGTCACAAACCCATACAAAGCGCTGCATACACCTATCCACTTGCCGGTAAAGATGCTGGTGTTGATCGCTGTCTTGCTATAGTCACCGACAAAACAGCCCAGGAATTGCATTTCTGTTGCTACCCTCCCACTTGGGTAATCCATCGAGATCGTGCCATAAGTGTTCTTCAAGTCGCTGGTGCATGTGCCAGCACCTAGATTCACCCAGCTTCCAACATAGGAATGCCCGAGGAATCCATGGTGCTGCTTGTTCGAATAAGGCTCGACAATCGAGGCCTCGACCTCCCCGCCAATCTTCGTCGTATGTCCAGCACACACCCCGTCCTTGAGCGCCGCATGCTCGAGAACTTTGCACTTGGCACCCAAATACAAAGGACCTCTTAAGAGCGAGAACGGGCCGACCTGGACGCTTCTTTCAAGCACAATAGGCCCAGATTTTGGATCAAGAACAATCGGACTTGCAAGCGAAACGTCTGGCCCCACAAACACCCCATCCTGTAACTGCTCGTACTGGCGCTTAGATATCAATAGGTCCAAGTTGCTAGGCAGGCAGGCCATGTGCTGGCGAATCAGATCGTGAGGATACCTGATGGCCTCAATGACCAAACGAGCCTTAGCAGCGGCAGAGGTATCTGTCGGCGCACTGACCGCAAGATAATTTCTGCCGATCGCAAGGATCTGCTCGAAGCTCTCGGTGGGATGAAGCACTCCGATCACCTCTGCATCTGGCCCCTGCCCATCGTAAATCCACTGCGTCTGCGCAGAGTGCGAACTAGCAGAACCGAGGCATAGCTCGATCGACTTGAGTGTCTTTGCATTGGGAACCAATCGCGATGACAAAACAAGCTGAGGTCGCGCCCTGGCATCGGCATGCCGGGGGTCTTTCAAGAACGGATAGTCCAACTTCTGTATCGCTTGCAAGTGCGCTCGCGAAAGTCCGTAGCAATCAGCCCCCAACCACTCAAGCAGATCGACCAGTCGCAACGCACCGCAAGTCACAGCGCTAGAAAGCCTCGCCAAAACAATTGGAGTCAAACGGTCAACACCAAGGTCCTCGATGATCAAAATCGACATGATTGACTCCGAAATAAAGCGTTCAGTAAGAACAAAAGCCAGCCCGTGAACGACTCACCCGTGAACGAATCGCCCGTGAACGAATCGCCCGTGATTCAGCAGCCGAGACTCAGCAGCGGAGATTTAGTGGCGGAAGTGGCGCTGGCCAGTAAAGAGCATCGGTATGCGATGCTCGTTGCACGCTGCAATCACCTCGTCATCCTTCTTCGATCCACCCGGCTGGATGATCGCAACAACCCCAGCCTGGGCCGCGCGATGGATCGAATCCGGGAAAGGAAAGAATGCATCCGAGGCCAAGATGCTGCCTCGGGATCGCTCGCCTGCCTTAGAAATCGCAATCTCGACACTGTCCACACGACTCATCTGGCCGGCCCCGACCCCTACCAATGCCGCATCGCGAGCCAAAACAATCGCGTTGCTCTTGACGTGACGGACCATCTCCCATCCAAACGCGATGTCGTCCCACAACTCGTCTGCAACAGGAACCGAGGTGACGGTCTTCCAAGTCAAATTCGCGGGTGGCAAAGTA
>CAILTZ010000717.1 GCA_903837255.1 uncultured Pirellula sp.
AGACCGATAAGTCCGATAAGTCCGATAAGACCGATAAGACCGATAAGACCGATAAGACCGATAAGACCGATAAGACCGATAAGTCCGATAAGTCCGACAAGGCCGACAAGGCCGATCAGTCCGATCAGTCCGACAAGTCCGATCAGTCCGACCAGGCCAAGAAAGACCCTAACAAACCACCTAGCAAGGAAGAGCAAGCCCGCGAGCGCGTCCAAAAGGCTCGAGAGCGCATGCAGAAGGCCGAGAAGAATCTTAAAGAGGACAAGCGTAAACAAGCCATCGAGGAGCAGCAGAAAGCTGAAGACGAGCTTCAGCAGGCTATCGCCGAACTTGAAAAAATCCTCATGCAACTCCGCGAAGAAGAGATCGAGCGAACGCTCGTGGATCTCGAGACACGTCTGAAGCGGATGGCTGAATGGGAAAAGACCATCCGCGAACTGACCGAGAAACTTGAAAAACTATCGGGTGAGGACAAGGACCGGCAATTGGAAATCCAGGCCAACAAGCTCTCGACCGAGCAGTTGAAGGTGGCGATGGAAGGCCAGCGAGCGATGCTCCTGCTCAAAGACGAAGGCTCTAGCCAAGCCTTCCCCGAGGCTTTGGAACAGGTCATCCGCGACTCGCAGATGGTAGTCACTCGACTCGGCTCGGCGGATGTTTCGAGAAACACCCAAGCCATCGAGGATGAGATCATCGGCGCTCTAGATGAAATGATCCAATCGTTGCAAGAGGTTCAAAAGAAACGAGACGAGGAAAAACAACAACGCCAAAATGGTGGCCAAAACTCATCCGGTGGACAGCAAGAGGACTCGTTGGTCGGCAAAATCGCCGAACTGCGTCTGATCAAGACCTTGCAAATGAGAGTCAACCGACGGACCGATCGATTGGCCGACCAATCCAACAACAACGAGGATCTGATCGGGCAAGTCACCGAACCTCGTTTGCAAGACGAGTTGCGAGAGTTGGCAACTCGGCAAGAAAAGATACAAACCGTCACACGCGATATCTTGCTAGAGGCCGCTAAAAAGTAAACACAACATCCCTGGCTCTAGGGCCTTGTTTGTGGGCTGACCCACGAAAGCTCTTGAGGCTCATCGGATTTCGGAACCGTGGGCTTGTCGGGCAAGAGAAATTCCGAGACGCCCCGAGCACTGTTAGGAAGTTTCGCAAAGACCGTCACTTCTCGAATACTGCGGTTTCCAACCGGGAACGTCACGCTACCGTTTCTAGCGACGAAAACGGATAGAGGGATAGAAACGGTTTTACCGGCGGGTATGCCTGCGGGCTCCGATGCGTAAAATTGGTTGTTTCGGCCCGTTTTATTGATGCCGATGGTAAGCTGTTTCCAAGATTCCGAAGTAGGATTCCAGATAGTGATCGCCGGAACAAGCTTTTGTTGGCCGGGGTTTTTCCTGTCCTCGATCCACATCCCATCGAGACGCACGCGAGCATCGAGCTGCGGTTCTGGAATCGGCTTGGAAAGAAAGAACAGCCCGATGGCCGAGCCGACCGGGATCAAGATCGCCCCCAAAATCAAGACAGTCAGCCAAAGGCGGTTCAAGCGGATCCCCGGATGCTTCGACAAAACCTGTGCTCCTGTGAAAGACCGTCGCAACGAAAAAACTTCCAAACAGCTCGGATCGACCCGGCTCAGACTCGGTGTACTATGGTCATGAGTCAACCGTTGTCAACGCTCAAACGATCCCCCAACCGCCAAATCGAGCCCTGCTCCGCACACTGTGTCCCAATCCCTGCGTGATCAATTAGCCCAGATTGAATCAGATTATCTGACCCACGCTCTTTGCGATGGGGCTAGCCTGAAATCCCTGCTGCTTGAACGCGAGCAGGTCTTAGGCATCCCGCCCGAAACCTCTCTGGCGATCGAGATCCAAAATGCGATTGCCCAAGCTCGAACGATGATCGAATCGCCGGTCTGCCCGATCGTCGCGGTACTGGGAATGCTCAACGCCGGCAAAAGCTCCTTGGTCGCCACCTTCTTGGCTCCCCCGAATCGCTCCTGTGCGGGTCGAGTCCTGATCGGTTCGGCCAATACCGAGGGAACCCATCGCTTTGTTTTGTGGCTGCCGGAGTCTTGGAAAAGCAATTCGGTCATTTGGGGATTTCTCTCGAGCCGTCTGAGCGATGTCTTTGGTTGTGCCCCGGAGGAGCTTGCGACAAACCCCGAGCAAGCAGCCCTTCAGTACAACGACCTTTCCACTCGCGAGGTGATCGATGGGGCGGGCAAGCCCGTGCGGCGGAGTGCGCTGGAGATCCCGCTGGTTGCCACCGACTCCAAGCTCGATCAGCTAGGCATTGCCTTGATGGACTGCCCCGACGTGCAGACGGGCCTGATGTCTGGTTGGCAAGCCCAAGGTGCTGGGCCACGCTCTACACGCTTAGACGAACTGTCGATGGCAGCAGCCCAAGCTCGCTTTACGGTGCTCGAAAAATCCTCGCCGATCTGCAGCGCGTACATTGTTGTACTCCCTGCAAACGCCATGCATGACCAGACCGTCAGCCGTCTGCTCAAGATGCTCGAATCCAAAATGCCGCATGTACAAAGGATCCTGGCGGTCAACCGAGTGCCTCGCAAATACGATTCGGCTGAGATCTCGCAAGAGATGCGCACCTTGTACGGCTTTTCAAATCCGAGCCGAATTTATATGGCTTATCATTTCGAAGGGCCCGAGCGACGCGAAAAGCTCGAGTGCGTCCCTAGCGAATTGTCCGATCGAAACGATATGCTGCTGCCGGCCTTTTATCGGATCGATCACTCGCCGGTGCCTCAGCCACCGCAGCCCCTTGACGATGCGGCTTGGATGCTGCGCCTCGGAGAGCAACTTCAAGGCAACGCGCTTTTGGCCGATGCGATCGAGTCCTCGTTGACCACGCTCAAGATCTCGGCGGGGCGTGGGTTGCAGACGGCTCAGGGTTGGATCGCTGAGAGCAACCGGCGGCTGGTGTCCCTGCACAACATCATCGCCCAAGCCTGCTTGGACTTTTCCCTCGATCCCCAAGCCCCTGCGGCGAGCCCCAGGATCCGCTTGCAAGCCTCCCGGCAGGTCGTCGAGCAAATCGCCCAATCGCTTGAACGGACCGCACCTTGGTGGGCTAAACCAGGCCGATGGATGCAGAGGTTGGCTCAAGCCAGCAAAGACTCTGTCGGTTATGCAACCTCCTGGATGAAGATGCCCTCGTGGATGCTCGATCGAGGCAATACGGTCGGCCAGTGGGCTCGCGGGCGACTCCAACGGGGCGAGAGTGGCAAGATCGTCACAGCCGATGTTCTGGTCGATGCCTTGGCCAACCGCGATCGCGAAGGAATTCTCAATCTCGATACGCGAGGAGACGATCGCGAAAAAATTCGGGAAGCTTGCCAGCGAGCCATCACGAGGTTCCAGGCCGAAAGTTCGACGCAGTTGGATCCTCAGCAGGTCGATCAGCTGACCAAGAAACTTTGGGAGCAAATGCCCATGGGCAAACGCATCATCAGTGGAGTTGCCCCTGCCGGGATTCTCTTCGCGCCGCTTTTGGCCGTGATCATGATCCCTTTGGACTTTGGCGGCTCATCGGTCTTGGTCTTCGCATCGCTCAAAGAGTTGCTCTTTGCAGGTGCCGCCGGATTTGGCCTGATGCTCGCAAGTGGCGATGGGATGCCGCAAATGGCCGAGTCGGAGTCGGCTTGGCAGCAGCTTTCGGATCTCGTCGCAGTCCTGACCGATGAACTGGGACTGGATCGAAAATCAACCGGCGATCCGACCCTTTTGACGCTCGGGGCGATTTCTCGGAGACTTGCTCCAAGCTCGATTGCCGCCGTTAAACAACCGATTCGCTGCGTGCAAGGTATCCCGTCGAGCGAACGATCCTCGCAGGCTCAAGCTTGGGAATCTCTAAGCACAGCGTTGGACCGACTGCATCAAGAAACCAATCAGCAACACACGCAGCGAAGAACTTTCGGGAGATAATTGCAGGCCATGGAAGATCATTTGCAGATGGTAGAGCGGATCGAGGACGCCTCGCAGCAACTCCTCGGCAGTCATCCTGTTCGATTGCAGATTGCACGCTGGTGCGAAGAGTTCCGCCAAGCGGCCAACGACATCACGCACGAGCGAGGTGTGTTGCTACCTTGTTTTGGGATCATCGGAGCCAAGGGGCAAGGCAAGACCTGGGTGGCTAGGCAATTGATCCTCGAGCCTGCTATTGCGCAGCTTTTGCCCAGCGGCGTATTGGCCAAAGAAGCCACAACGAGATTGCATTGGATAGGGCCTAGCGCCCCGGATGCACTGGAGGCAAGTCGCGAGGTCTATCTGGCTTGTCCGGCCAAGAGCATGCTCGATTTCCAACGGCCCTACATGGTTCTGGATACTCCGGGCTACACCGATGAGGACCCGATGGCTGCGGCGATCGCCAAAGAGGCGATGAGTTTGGCTCCGATCAAATTGCTCGTAGCCCGGCGCGATCAACTGCGAAGTGCCATCCATGTGCAGCTGGCGGCGCTTACCGAGGGTTCCGTTTGCCTACCGATCATCACCTGTGTACCTCAGAGCGAGTCGATAGGTTCAGGGAATCTCGCCGGGAGTCTGCAGCGGGACATCGAATGGTACACCGCAGCGCTGAGTTCGAGCGCACCTGGGACCCGGTTCCTCGAACCGATCTTGGTCTGCGACTTTGAGGCCATGGGGGACGAGGCGAGCATCGCGAGGCAGCTTCAAAACGATCTGAAAAATAGACTTGCTCACGAGGACCTCAAGGTCGCCTCGGCGACCAAATCGGTGCGACTGCGGACGGCCAGCGATCGGCTCAAGCATCGGGTTTCCGAAGCCATCCAAACGCAGGTCCCCCAGTTGGCATCCGCCATATCGCAATTGGCCTCGACGGCCGATGCATTGCCCAGCCAAGCCATCGAGATGGTGCTCGGCTCGAAGCATGTGTTGCGAAATGCGATTCGCGATCGGATCCGGGGTGAGTTGATCTCTGGAACTGGATTGTTTTGGTTCCCTTATCGAACACTGCTGGGCATACTGGGATTTACGCATGGAGCCTGGGACCGATTGATCCTCTCGATGACCGGTAGTTTGCCCTCGATCTTTGGGACCTTTATGACCTGGGCCAAGAATCTGAGCACATCGCGTCAGGCGCATCAGGAGTTGCAAGAGGGGATCAAGGAGTACTTGACCAAGCAGATTCAGGATCGGTTGTTGCCGGCCCAGCAGGAGTTTTATCGCGCGATCGACAGGATCGGCGGATCGAATCGGGATGCACATCGCATCGATTCGGGTTTGCGGATTCGCATGAGCGGCATCGATGCCTTGCAGGTCCAAGCCCGCGGCGTGTTTGACGAGACGCTCAGCAAGTATCGAATCCCACGTTGGCTATTGCAGTTGCTCGGGCTCGTTGCATCCGTGATCTTTTGGGGGCTCATGGCCGGTCCGATCTTGGCGATCTATAGGCAATATTTCCTGGCTACGGCGCATGCTTGGAGCCAGGGGACCAAGGACTTGTCCGAGTTTCCGAGTCCCAAGGCGACGATGATGCTCACGGCGTTTGGGATCTCGACCTTCCCGGTCCTGATCATCGCGATGCTAGTGATGAGTTGGTTTCAGAGGGCCAAGCGTCTTGATGCGATCGCCGAGGAGATCTACTCGGCGGAGTTACAAAAGGTCGAATCGCTCAAGCGAGACGGGACGATCAAACTTTATTACGAAGACCCGTTGCTCCAAAGCGCCGAGTATTTGACATCCCTTTAGTGACTCGTGCCACCGGTCCTCGGGCGAGCCAACAGACTCAGCGAGCCGGGCTTTGCCTGAGTTTGGTCAGCCAGCGGTGCAGGTCGGCGGGCCAAGCCATCTTGAATTCGAGTTTTTCTCCGGAGATTGGGTGATCGAAGGCCAGGGTGGCCGAGTGGAGGGCTTGGCGCGGTGCACCGCTAGAATCCTCGATGAGCGATCCATCGGCACGCTTGCAGTAGATCGCATCGCCACAGAGCAAGTGTCCGGCTTCGGATAAGTGGATGCGAATCTGATGGGTTCGACCGGTTTCCAGTTGGCATTCGATAAGACTATAAGGTCCTATGGTTTCGATAGGCCGGATGTGGGTGATCGCATGCTGCTCGGTCGGATCGGTCGTTTCGACTCGGGCAGGTTTCGTTCCACGATGTCCATCGCCCCGATCGCGGACCAGGACAGAGTCAAAGGTTTGCTGCTGGGGATGGCCGTAGACGACGGCATGGTACTTGCGCACAACGCGGTGATGCTTGAAGGCTTCGATGAGCGACTGAGCGATGCTCGGTGTGCGGGCAAAGAGCATCAGGCCTGAGGTGTCACGATCCAGTCGATGCACGGCGATGACTTGGACTCGCTTGAGTTTATGTTCGAGATTTTGGCGTTCCTCGGACCGAATGTCCTTGAACTCGCGCGGGCTAACAGGCAATCTTTTGGAACGTTTCTGGGTTGGATCCTCATCCTCCCTGGGTTTGGAGTTGCGTTTGAAGTGATGCAGCAGCGTCAGCGGGATGAGCTCTTCGAGGGTGGGTTGGAGCTGCCGCCGTTTTTCCGAGAGGTTTCGTTCTTCGAAGTGTCTGACGCTGGTGATCCCTGCGGGTTTTTCCACGACCACCAGGAACTCATCGACATAGGCGATCCGAATGTCGGTCGCTTCGATCGGTTTAGGGAGCGATTCGTTCCAGAGCTTGATGACGTCTTTGGGGGTGACCTTACGGACCGGGTCAAGGCATAGGTTGCCGTTGACTTGGACTTTGCGACGCCGGATCGATTCGCGCACGGTCCCCCAGCTCCAGTCGGTGAGTCGTTTTTTGATCGCCCGTTCCAGAACCGAACCGGCATCGGATTCGTCCAGGTGGATCAATTGAAAGGAATCGGGATTTTGCGAGTTCATTGGAGGGGCTTCCCGGTAGTTTCCCAGGTAGTTTTTCGGGTAGTTTTGTGGGGACCTGCCAAGGACCTCAGTACTGCGGGGCTTACACCGCCGGTAGGCAAGCCGCTACAATACAAGGCGATTGATCCGATTTGTCAATGGTTCGGGCTACTAGGTCGCTGGGAAACCCCGGGGTTCTTGCGTCCATTCTCCGCTTACGAGGTATATTGTGGTTCTTCGAAAAGGTTTTTGTCGAATTCGGGCAGCCTGTTGTGTCGAGTCGAGTCTTCGCGCGAGAGGTTTTTGGGGGCTGCTATTGGCCTGCGGAGGATTCCTCTCGGGAGCTTCTGGTAGCTATCTTGTGGCTTTTGGGCAGGATGCGGCCAAGAAAGCCGACTCTCAAGCCACCGACGACTACAAGGGAACCGAAGCCTTCGAGGAGGCAAACCGCCTGCGGGTGACCGAATCGTCCAAGGAGTCCCTTGGAAAGGTGATCGAACTTTGCAAAAAGGCCCTCGAGCTTGGTCTCGATGAGCTCGACTCGGCCGACGCCAAAAAGATGCTTGGAGCCGCAAATTTCCAGCGCGCTCAGCGATCGCTCGAGGAGCTCGCCGGGGCTCGATTGCCGGCTGCCCGCGTAACAAAAGTCACCACCGAGGCGATGCAGGACTTGCAAGCAGCCATCGAAGCCGATGATCAGCTCGTCGACGCTTACGTGATGAAGGGTCGAATCCACCTGCTCCGACAAGAGATCAACAAAGGTGGTGAGGCGCTCGATATCGCCAGAACCAAACTCCAAGCCATGGTGGATGCGGGCCAAAAGGATCCGGAGATCAAAAAGAAGCTCTCCGAAGTGATCATCATGCGATCGGTTTCACGTCAGGACGTCGATGAGCGAATCGACGATCTGCTCAAAGCCATCGAGGCCGACCCTGAGAACGAAAAAGCCATTCAGTTGACCGTCGAATCCCTCGCGTCGGTTGGCCGCAACGAGGAAGCTCAAGAGACCATTCGAAAGTTTCTCGAGGTCGATCCAAACAACGAGTACGCGCTTCGCCGGTTGGTATTGATGCTCGTTCAAGGTGAGAAGGTCGATCAAGCCCAAAGCCTGCTCAACGAGAGGATCGAAAAACAGCCTGATACGAGCGTGCTCTACTCGCTTCGTTCGAGTCTATGGCTAACCAAAGCCAGCACTGGCAATCCCGGCCCAGAGGAGCGAAAAGGCTGGCTCGAATCGGCCAAGGGGGACTGTGACAAAGCCATCGAACTCGACGCAGAGAATCTCGATGCGTTTCTAAACCGAGCCAGGATCTGCTTGGCTTTGAAAGACTATGAACAGGCCAAAAAAGATGTCGATTACCTTCAGCAGAAACGGCCAGATATTCCCGATCTAGCCTTTTTGAAGATGGACATTGCAATCCAAGAAAAACGCATTGGGGATGCAATCGCCGAGCTTGAACGACTCGTCCAACTCAACCCCGAAAACCGGATGCTGCTCATGCAGCTTGCGTCGATGTACCAGATGGACGATCGTCCCCGCAAAGCGCTCCGGATCGCAGATCGGCTGGTCAATGCCGAGCAAACCGACTGGCAAGCTCTGCGGCTCAGGGGGGATGTGCGGTTGGCTCTGGGTCAGCATGGCGAGGCGATCGCCGATTACGAAGAGGCCGTCAAGAACATTCCAGAGGACCAAGACGATCTTTCCGGAGTGCTCAACAATCTTTCGTGGGTTCTGTCGACCAGTCCTGAGGATTCGGTTCGAAACGGCGATCGAGCTTTGGAAACCGGCCTGAAGGCTTGCGAGCTGACCGAGTACAAGAAGTCTCATATCTTAAGTACCCTTGCGGCTGCCTATGCAGAGGCGGGGCAGTTCGACAAGGCGATCGAATGGTCGACCAAGGCCGTGGAGTTGGGGGCCAAGGAAGAAAGCGAGCAGCTCGATCAGCTCAAAGAGGAGCTCAAGAGCTACCAAGACAAGAAGCCTTGGAGGGAGAAAAAACAGACCGAGGAGAAGCAGAGCAAGCCGGTCAAGCCCGACAGTGGCATCGACACCTGATGCCCCATTGCTCCGATCAAAATCCTGCGATCCGATCAAAATCGGACCCTGGTCTTCGACCTTAAAAACTCGAAAACTTAATCTATTTTTGCTTACTCAAGATGAATTTCCTCAAAGTGATTCGAGCCTACGTTCGAATGCTCGAAATTCCTCTCATACTGGGTCAAGCGAAGATTCTTTCTAAAGTAATCAACCGGTTTGAAACGAAATTATCTTCTGGACGGCCTGTACTGCGCTGGACGACTTGAAGGAGTCAAGTCCAGTTCGGTCGCGCCGAGGGAAAGTTGCTAGGGGGGGAATCTTAAGCGCTTCGTGCCGCCAAGGCATGGGGTGTATTGACTGCGTCGGTTTTCCGTACGACCGAATGCTCAGGCATATCTGATTCCGATCCGAGCCAGGATCTCTCGGGCGCATTTGGTGCCAATGACGGTTTTCGAGCGAGCAGTGCGTCGTAGGGGTGCGATGTTCGAGCGACCCGGAAGCGTTGTTGGGCCAAAGAAGTGGATACAGGAATAACTTTGTGCCGTTTGCAAGACGATGGATCGGCTTGCAATCAAAGGCTTCAAAGCGTTCAACAACGTAATTGCCCAGACCCAGTTGTTTGAGCCTCGCAAGGGGTGAATCCGACAAGGGCAAGCCACTGTCTTGGGTCGATGCCTGATGGGCGTCGACTCTGACTCGATTTCATAATTGGAAGGTAACGGAGACCAAAAATATGAAGGTGTTCACCACAGGCCAGGTCGCGAAGATCTGCAAGGTGGCCCCGAGAACCGTCAGCAAGTGGTTCGACTCCGGCCGACTCAAGGGGTACCGCATCCCCGGTTCACAAGACCGCCGCATACCCCGCGAGTATCTGATCAAATTCCTTAAGGAGCATGGAATGCCCCTGGGGGATTTGGAAGATGAGGCCATGGCGAAAGTACTGATCGTTGCACAAGATCAGGTATTGATCGAAAACTTGAAGCGAGAACTTCCTCTGGAAAAAAGCTTCAAGGTACAGGTCGCTGCAAGCGGTTTCGAGGCAGGGATTCAAGCGGAAAGTTTTCATCCAGATTGCATGATTGTCGACTTCTCGGTCGGCAAGCTCGAAGCATTGCAAATCTGCCAAAACCTGCGCAAGAATGCCGACTTCTCCGAAATCGTCTTAATCGCTCTGCTTCCCGACGACGGAAACACGATGAGCTTTGATCGTTCCAGTATCAATGAAACGTTCAAGAAGCCTTTCGATGCCCGTCTGCTCGCAGAGAGACTCAGGACTCTCATCGGTGCCAAGAAGGAACTCGTGTAGTTCACTACGCGGATCTTAAACAAGCTTAAAAAACCCTCGGTGTTTTCATCGAGGGTTTTTTTCATTGGCGATCTTCGTTGGCGATCTGCCAAAGAGCTTTCCACTCCCAAGTCGCCTGACGCACAAGCTCTGTTTGCTTGGCATTATTTTTCGCCAAAGCCTCACAGGCGTCGACGAACTCGCTCGGCGAGGCCCAGTCGAGCTTAGTAAGGCCTTGGGCGATCGCCAAGCTCTGCATGTGCTTGCAGATGCTTTGCATTAAGCCTGCATCGGAGACTTGGCGAAACCAATACTTGGCGTTCCAGTAATCCCCCTCCATGCGATGCAACACCCCGTGAATATAGGCCCCGAGTCCACGCGTGGCCTCCTGGACGTTTCTGTGAGCAGGTTCCATCCGTCCGATGCGAATGTACAAAAGGGCTTCAATCGGTCCACCTTGAGGGGTTTTGGACTGCTCGATCGCACTGCGAAGCGATGTAGCGAGCCGAAGCGATTTGGTGTCGTCGGCATTGCATAAACTCAAGGGCATGGGCGATTCGAGTGCATCGAGCCAAGCATGGATATGGTTCATGACTCGATGGTGTTTTTAGGGGGACGGATGTTCAGTTGCAACATCGAAGGCAAACGCAAAACCTTGCCAGTCCGATCGATGCTCGCAATTTCGCTCGTTGCCGTGACGATCAGATCTTCACTCACGCCGTCGAGTTGCTTGCGGACCAATCGATAATGGTGCTCGATGCGTGCTCCATGGCAGTAGCCGATGCGTGTCCGCAGCAGGAGCGTATCGTCGAAAAGAGCCGGCTGATGGAACTGCACGTTCATGCTGCGGACCACCAACAGTACCCCCGTGTCCTCGATCGCGCGGTAGGAGACCCCCGAGGCTCTGAGCATCTCGACCCGGCCGCGCTCGAAATAGTTCAGGTACTGCGCGTTGTGCACCCGGCCCTGTCCATCCACCTCGTGGTAATGGACCCGAATCGCTATTTCATGCTCGATGGTCATTTGGAAGTTTGCCAAAAAGTTGTAAAAGGCCGAATCAAACCGGCGTTGACTTGAAAGAGACCATTGTGCTACTACCCACCGCACATGGCCGCGTCGATTGTACCAATCGTATGCCGGTCGCGTTATAGGAGAGCCCTCAAAGGGCCTTACTACTCGATTCGCTTTGCGAGGATACTTTCGCCATGCTCAGCCGTTTTGCTTTCACTCGTTTTGCTCAACCGCTTCGCGCTGGACTCTTGCTCGCGCTTCTGGCCAGCTCGCAAACCGGTTGCCAAGCGTGGAAAACACCTAGCTTCAGTATGTTCCCTTGGTCCAAAAAACCTTCGCCGGACAAAATCGTCGGGACCAAGCCTCCGTCGAATCTCCCCGTCTCGCCCTCGAGCAGCAGCGCCTCGTCACTAGCCCAAAACACCTCGAAGTCCAGTGGTCCGGTTAGCCCTGCAACCCGAAATACCCCCAGCCAGATCCCGGGCCAACCGCCTGTGAACACGATGGCAAACAACAATCCTGCCGCTATGCCTAACCCAGGCGCGGCGGCCGCCAACAACGGATTTACCCCTGGCAACTACAACATTCCCCAAGGCCGTAGTGCCACAGGAAATCCAACCCTAGGCTACCCAGCCTCACCTAATACGACCGCACCGAATATGGCCGCCGCGAACCCCTACGGTTCGACAGCCCCAGCCAACGCGGTCTACAACGCCGGACCTGGCCAACCGAACATGAATTATCAAGCCGGTTCGCCTGGCACGACCCCCGCGGGCATGCAAGGGGGTATCCCTAACCTGCCGGCCGCTTACGGCGGCCCAAGCAACCAACCGCTAGGAACCCCATCGCTACCTCCAGCCTCGCTGAACCCTCAGTCGACTTTCGCCCCCAGTGGCCCTATGCCCAGTGGCCCTATGCCCAGTGGCCCTATGCCCAGCGGCCCTATGCCCAGCGGCTTGCCAAGTCCTGGTTCGGTCGCTCCGAGTTATCCGCCCCAGAATTACCCGCCCCAGAATTTTCCGCCTCAGAATTATCCGCCGCAAAGCGGCCTACCACCAAGCACCCTACCGGCCAATCCGGTGCCCCAGGGCTACAACCCACAGGGCTCGATGCCCTCGGCCGCCCTCCCCTCAGGAGCTTATGCACCCGGCTCACTGCCACCCGGCTCACTGCCACCCGGCTCGTTGCCACCCAGCTCGCTTCCAACCGGCTCGCTAGCGAATGGACTTCCACCGGGCAGCATTCCACCGGGCAGCATTCCACCGAGTAACATTCCGCAGGGCAACGTAAGCCAACCGCTACCAGCCTATCGTCCTGGTAGTGTTGGTCGGAGCACGAGCTATGACTTCTCGGGTCAAAACCAGTCCCGTTAACTTGCCAGTGAATTTGCCACTCTACGTGCTCGGATGGCTCTTGCCTCTTTGCCTTTTGGGCTGTTCGACTCCGCTTGCCAAAGGTTTGAATGAAAACTCTTTGGTGGGTTATCTCAAGAGCGGTCGATCAGAGCTTACGCCCGAGGAGTTGACACTCAAGCCTTGGCGTGCAGATTTGATGATCCTGCCGTATGTTGAATTCCAGGACGAGACGGTCACGATCCGCAACGTGCGCAACTGCCGATACCGCAGCGAGTCGGACTATGACGTGCGGCACTATGATCTGCGGTTCCGCTTGTCGGATGTCCGATCGATCGATTTCATCATCGTGCCGTTCAAGGAGTCGGCGTTGCTGGCCCATACGATGCTGAGCTTTGGGCTTGCCGACGGACGGCATTTCGTGGTGTCGGTCGAGGCGCGGCTCGAGCAGGACCAGGATTACTCGGCCGTCGCAGGAGTAGGCCGCCGTTTCCCACTGACCTATCTCGTCGCCGACGAGCGCGACATGATTCTTTTGCGAACCCTCGTTCGCGACGTGGATGTCTATTTGTATCCGGGCAGGGCCGAGCCGCAGCAGATCCAAGACCTGCTGGTCGACATGCTCGCCAGGGTCAACAAACTCCATCGACAACCCGAGTACTACGACTCGCTGACCAACAACTGCACCACCAACTTGGTCGACCACGTCAACAAGTTGCGGCCAGGCAGAATCCCCAACGATTGGCGGGTATTGTTGCCGGGACACTCCGATCGCCTGGCTTATGAGCTGGGACTGCTCGAAATCCAAGGCACTTTCGAGTATGCTCGGAGCCAGTCTCAAATCAACCAACTGGCTCAGATGCATGCGGACGATCCGGAGTTTTCCAAACGGATTCGTCGACAATAAGGTCTCATGAATCCCGATCAAGCGAAACTTCGAGCAGAGCGAATATCCAGAGAGCAATGGCAACGGGCCACGCGAGCTCAACTGGAAGCTTGGCAACTGAATCGCCTAAACGAATTGCTCGCAACAGTCCTTCGCGATAACGCGTTTTATCGAGAGCGTTACCAAAGCGATCGCATCGAACTGTGTTCGCTTGCCCAGTTGCAACAACTCCCGTTGATGAGCAAGTCCGATTGGATCAGTGAGGATGCTTCGGGAGTCGCCAAACATCACAGCTATGAACTAGAGCGCTATCGGCGTTATCATCGAACCAGCGGCACCCGGGGCCGTCCCATGGTGATCCTCGATACGCAATCGGATTGGCAATGGTGGATCGATGCTTGGCAATACGTTCTGGATGCTTGTCAGATCACCGAGTATGATCGGGTTTTGATGGCTTTTTCGTTCGGGCCGTTTATCGGGTTCTGGAGCGCTCACGATGCATGCTTGCACCGAGAGTGCATGGTGATCCCCTCGGGTGGCATGTCCAGCGAGGCCAGGATCGATTTGATCCATGCATCCGGGCCGACGGTTCTCTTTAGCACCCCGAGCTACGCGATCCATTTAGGGCAACTTGCCAAGTCGATCGGCAAAGGGCTCTGCGACTCATCGATCCGCTGTGTGTTTGTAGCCGGAGAGCCCGGTGGAAGTGTCCCGAGCGTTCGCGCGGCAATCGAAGATCTCTACGGCGCACAGGTCATGGACCATGCCGGAGCGACAGAGATCGGACCTTGGGGGTTTGGTAGCATCGATGGCAAAGCCCTGCATGTGATCGAAACCGAATTCATCGCCGAATACTTGCCCATCGATTCGTCCGTGGCCAATACCCAGGGAGCCAGTCCGACGGATGAAAACCTTCGAGAGTTGGTGCTTACCAGCTTGGGCCGCACGGGAGCTCCGGTGATACGCTATCGAACCGGCGATTTGGTGCGTCCTTGCTGGGCCCATACGGCGCATGATCAGCAAGCTTGGGGAACCTCATTTGTTCGGCTTGAACAAGGGATCCTTGGGCGGCTCGACGGGATGATCGTTGTGCGTGGGGTGAACATCTTTCCTTCGAGCATCGAGGCGATCGTCAGAGAGCATCCGAGCATCGGCGAGTATCGGCTCTTGCTCAGCAAGTCCGGTGCATTGGACGAGCTGCGCTTGCAGATCGAGGACCGCCAAAACAACCAAGAGGCTCTTGCCAAGGAGCTTTTGAGCCGTCTGCAGTTGCGGGTCAGTGTCGAGATTGTCCCCGAGGGAAGTCTGCCCAGGCTCGATGGGAAATCTCGTCGGGTGCTAGATTTGCGATGATCCGCTCGGGTTTATGCTCGAGTTTGGAGCACCAAAAAGATCGGCCTGAAGCACAAAGCGATCAGCAAAGCGGAATAAGCAACCCCTAGAGGGGCTTTGGGGGAGCAATTATCACGCTTGCGAATGGCCGCCTTGCGTTCTCCCTGCGATTGCACTGCCATAATCCCAGGCGCCACAAATCGACTTGTGATTGAAGCGACCGATATTCATCGCTATATTCTGACCGTCTAGCTTGCAAGGGTTTTGTTTGCAGCGAAGTTTTTCATCCTCTTATTTTCCGTTGGAGAATCATTCCGTGGTGACTCGAATCGCAATCAATGGCTTTGGACGTATCGGTCGGCTGACATTTCGAAATTTGATGGCCCGCTCGAACGAGTTCGAGGTGGTAGCCGTCAACGATCTGACCGACAACCAAATGCTTGCGACGCTTCTGAAGTACGACAGCGTCCACGGGCGCTACGACGGTACGGTTGGCTACGATGACAAGCATCTGATCGTCAACGGCAAGAAGATTCTCGCGCTGGCTGAAAAGGATCCAGCAAAGTTGCCTTGGGGAGAAAACAACATCGACATCGTCATCGAGAGCACAGGCTTCTTTACCGGTAGGTCCAAAGACGGCAAGCCTGGTTACGACTCGCACTTGGCTGCCGGTTGCAAGCGTGTAGTTCTGAGTGCACCGGCCAAGGATGGAGCGGATTTGACCTGCGTATTGGGGGTCAACGACGACAAGCTGACCAAGGATCTCAAGTGCATCTCGAACGCGTCTTGCACCACCAACTGCTTGGCACCGATCGCCAAGGTTCTCAATGAAACGTTTGGTATCGAGAGCGGTTTGATGACCACCGTTCATGCTTATACGAACGATCAAAAAGTTCAAGACTTGCCACACGCAGATGCCTATCGCGCTCGTGCAGCAGCCTTGAACATCATCCCGACGACCACCGGCGCTGCATCGGCCGTGGGGTTGGTGATTCCCGAGCTCAAGGGCAAGCTTACCGGCATCGCGATGCGGGTCCCGGTTGCGACCGGTTCCGTAGTTGACTTGACCGTGAACCTCAAGAAGGAAACGACGGTTGCTGAGATCAACGCGGCGATGAAGGCCGCTGCAGAGGGGTCGCTCAAGGGGATCTTGTGCTACACCGAAGACCCCATCGTATCGAGCGACATCATCGACGATCCGCACAGCAGCATCTTCGCGGCCGACTTCACCCAGGTCCTTGGGGACAAGGGCAAATTGGTCAAGGTCGTTTCGTGGTATGACAACGAATGGGGTTACAGCTGCCGAACTGCCGACCTGTGTGCTCGTTTGGCCAAGTTCCTATAAGAAAACTTTAGTGTAAGAAAACTCTAGACCGTCGGCAGAATTGACAAAGCCTGGGAATTTTCGAACTCCCAGGCTTTTTTTTGCCCCAATCAGCAGCCCGATTCTAAAAAAACCCCGTGAGCGAGCCGAAAATCCTTCCAGTTTTTTCTGAAATGGTTTTTGGCCGTGACCAAACGTGTCACAGCCCTAGGCGATCTTTATGGCAGTTGTTGACGTCGAGTGTTCGCGTTAGCATGATAGACCCGTTAGGTTACAAGGAAGCAGCGGCGAGATAACCGCTGGTAAGAAAAGGAGAATGCCATGGCTGGATCATCAAAAGGTTCTGTATCAAAGAAAAAGCAAGACAAAGCACCCGTCGAGCCGGTGACTGGCCTGGAGAGCATCCTCAAAAAGGAACCCGCTCTGAAGACCACCTTGCAACAAATCGAAAAGCAATTCGGGGAAGGCTCGATCATGCCCCTGGGTGGAGAGGCCCAACTGAAAATCGAAGGGATCAGCACCGGGTCCCTCTCGTTGGATTTGGCACTAGGCGGTATCGGACTGCCACGTGGCCGGATCATCGAGATCTTTGGACCAGAGTCCAGCGGCAAGACGACCATCGCCCTTCACGTCTGTGCCGAAGCCCAAAAGGCCGGCGGGATCGCCGCGATCATCGACGCCGAACACGCCTTCGACCCTAGCTGGGGCAAGAAACTCGGAGTCGAACTCCACACGCTCCTGGTCAGCCAGCCAAGCAGCGGCGAAGAAGCGATGCAGATCACCGAAATGCTCGTCAAAAGCAATGCCGTCGACGTCGTGGTCATCGACTCGGTGGCCGCGTTGGTCCCCCGCCAAGAACTCGAAGGGGAAATCGGCGACGCGCACGTCGGACTCCAAGCACGATTGATGAGCCAGTCGATGCGCAAGCTCACCGGAGCGATCGCCCGGAGCAAAACCTCCGTGATCTTCATCAACCAAATCCGCGAAAAAATCGGCGGCATGAGTTACGGAAGCCCTGAGACAACACCCGGTGGCCGGGCACTGAAGTTCTACGCTTCGGTCCGCGTCGACGTGCGGCGGATCGGGCAGCTCAAAGACGGCGAAGAAGTCGTCGGACAACGGGTCAAGACCAAGATCGTCAAGAACAAAGTAGCCCCCCCATTCCGAGTCGCTGAGTTCGACATGATGCACACCCACGGTATCAGCTACGAAGGGGATTTGATCGATCTAGGAATCGCCCACAAAATCCTCACCAAAAGTGGTGCTTGGTTCAAATACGGCGAAACCTACATCGGCCAAGGTAAAGAAAAGGCAAGAAACTACTTGCTCGAAAACAAAGAGGTTGCCAAGGAGATTCGCCAAGCGATTGTCGCCGCTGGCGGATACGCAGGGCCCGAAGGCCCCAACACTCCCCAGGAAACCGAAGCAGCAGAAGAAGTCGAAGCAGATTCCTGATCGCTCGGCCAAGATCCACAGAGCCACGCCGCCTGAGGGCGGCGTTTTTTTTGACTGGATTGACTGTGGACAGAATGGACACCCGTCAACCAGGACAACAACGTCCGCCGTCAATCCAGTCAACACGGTCAATCCAGTCAATACTGTCCAAAACCCAACGCGCCCGCCGCAGGCGGCTGGAAAAAACCCGGGGACAGTCCCCGAGTTTTTTCGATGGCTGTTTGAACTGCGGCGATGCCGATCGTTGTTCGAGGCGATCGCGCTAGTTGCGGACCCATGCGATTGCTATACTCAGGCACGGCCAGCACGAGCACGAGCACGAGCACGAGCACGAGCACGAGCACGAGCACGAGCACGAGCACGAGCACG